>JAGRPD010000290.1 GCA_020439875.1 Verrucomicrobiales bacterium | reverse complement strand
CGGCAGCTGCGGGTGGAGGCGGTGGTGAGGCAATCCGGCGGGGAAACCTGATTGCCGACAGCCAGGACGGGGAGTACGAGCGGCGCCGAGAATCGGTGGATCGCTGAGGAGTCCGTGGCGTCGCAATTGGCAGCGTGGCCTTGAGTTGTGTCAATTATGCTGTGGGCGAAGAAGGTAGGACTTTCAGAAGCATCAGAGACCCATTTTGAAGAAGGTATTGAGGGCGTACGCTTCGTGAAAAGAGAGGTTTGGACGCGTCCTGGGCAAAATCGAGTGAGGTGGGAGGCGAAGGGTGGAGAACGATGGACCTTCTTTTCAGTTCGCGCGTTGATAAGACAACTGTGTTGCAGATACACAGTTTATATGGCCCGAGTTTGCGAGGTTTTGAGGGTTTTGTAGGTGTGTGGTTTTGGGGGGATTGCAGTTTTTTGCGGGTTGTTGTGCGGTTTGTTGGTGGAAAAGCTGGGGGGGCGCTGGTTGGTTTTGGGCGATTCATTGCTGCCCAGCGCTTTCTGCACGGCGGTTGAAAAGACCGTGCAAGAGGGATGGGTGCCGGGGCTTTGGTATCGACTGGCGGATGAATTCTGGTTTCAGATCGAGGCATCCGTGCTCTCGTTGAGGGCGAATCTCATTTTCAACACGCAACATTTCATGTCCACAGCTACCGTTCCTTCCGCCGTTTTGCCGCCTTCCGTCGCGGCGACCGTGCGCCGCTTTCGCCAGCCCAAAAAAACTTTGCCACAGACCAAAGCGGCGCGGGATCAGGTTTTGGGCTGGGTGCGAGCGTTTCAGGAGGAGCGGCAGCTGGTGCCGCCCGTGCCGTTGGAGGAGTTGCAACAGCATACGGACGAGATCATGCAGCGTCATGGGATCGATCCACTCTATCGCGACTACGTGGGCGTGTTGCTGGGAAATGAAACCTGGCGGGAGGCTCTGGCGACGGTGCCTTACGAACGGCGTCTGCTGCTGATGCCTAAATGCTTGCGCATCGAGAGCAAATGCCCAGCTCCCTTTGATGAATTTGGTCTGCTGTGCAAGCAATGCGGTCTGTGCAGCATTCAGGATTTTCAAAACGAAGCGGAGAAGTTGGGTTACGCGGTGCTGGTGGCGGAGGGGAGTGCGATTGTGATGTCCCTGATCCAGACGGGGAAGGTGGAGGCTATCGTCGGCATTTCCTGTTTGCCGGTGCTGGAGCGGACGTTCCCTTATGTGGAGGCTGCGGCGATCCCGGCGGTGGCGGTGCCGCTGCTACAGGATGATTGCATCGATACCACGGTGGATATCGATTGGGTGTGGGACTACATCCACCTCACCAGCGAGGACAAGACGCGGCGGCTGAATCTCAACGCGCTGCATGATGAGGTGAAGACGTGGTTCACTCGGCAGGCGCTGGATGAGCTGCTGGGGGTGCCGGAAGGTGGTACGGAGGAGTTGGCGCGGGATTGGCTGGCGCGGGATGGAAAACGCTGGCGGCCGTTTCTGTGCATCGCGGCGTATCAGGCGCTGCGGGAGGATCCTGAGGCTCCGATCTCGGACGCGGTGAAACGGGCGGCGGTTGCAGTGGAGGCGTTCCACAAGGCGTCGCTGATTCACGATGACATCGAAGACAACGATGATGAGCGTTATGGGGAGGCGACGATGCATGAGCAGCACGGGGTGCCGGTGGCGTTGAATGCGGGAGATCTTCTCATTGGTGAGGGATATCGCTGGCTAGCCGATAGCGAGCTTTCTGCGGTGGTGCGGGCGGAGCTGGTGAAGGTGGCGGCGGAAGGCCAACGAGAGCTGTGTCGGGGACAGGGGGCTGAGCTGCTGTGGACGCGGCAGCCGGGGGCTTTGGAGCCGAGGCAGGTGATTGAGATTTTCCGCAGCAAGACGGCACCCGCTTTTGAGGTAGCGCTGAAAGTGGGCGCGGCGTTGGCGCGGCGATTGGATGAGGTGGAAGACGTGTTGCATGCCTACTCAGAAAATCTGGGCGTGGCGTATCAGATCCGGGATGATTTGGATGATTTGGGAGATGATGCGGCGGCACGGACGGAGGTGGCGATCCGGCCCAGCGTGATTCTCTCGCTCCTGCTGGAAAAAGGGAAAGGTGAGGTGAAGACGGCGATGCAGGCGCTATGGTCGGGCCAGGCTGAGGTGCTGCCGGACAAGCGAATCATCCGTCAATGGGCGGAGGAAAGTGGCGCGCACGAAAAGGCGATGATGCTGCTGGAGAGCTACAAAGAGGCGGCAGTGCGCAGCTTGCAGGAGGTGGAGATTCCCAACCTGAAAGGGCTCTTGCGTCGGGTTCTGGGCAAGATCTTCAACGAACTGGAGATCAAAGGCTGGTGTCGGGAGCGGGAGGAGGAAAACGCGGAGGGCAAGGAAGAACTGCGTGCGGCGGCAGCGGCGGCGGCGGCGCATCTGGTGCCCATCGTGAAGGAGACAGCGGCGACGCCGTCTTGAGGTGGCGGAGCCTGGAGAGAAGCGGTTGAGAGATCAAGCGAGATGACGCTGGCGCATCTCGTTGAGCGTCCATTCGTACTCTTTGACGAGCTGATCGACGACGCTACCGCTGCGCAGGGTTTCGGGCAGGACTTCCCAGGTGTAAGTCTCCATTTCGATGTGCTGACATTTTTCAGGATGGCGTGCGAGCCAATCCATGGTGCCGAGCAAATGATCTCGCGTGCTATCGAAGTGGCCTCCCGGTTGCGCGTGCAGAGGGATGTGGAAATGGACGCGCCACTCGTCTCCGGTGGCGTTGGGGTGGGCGTCGGCGAAGGCTAGGGCTTCGGGGAGATCGAGGAAACGGCGCAGCGGCAGGTCTTCGCTTTCGCGGCTGATGACTTGGTGGAAGTACACGGGTTCATCGTAACCGCGCAGGCGGGCCAGATTTTCGGGCGTGGGTTGGAGGCGGAGGGCGGAGCTGAAATGGAGTTTGCTCAGGAGGATGCCCGCACCGGTGATGCGATCCAGGGCTTGGGTGGGTTCTTCAAACTCGATGGCGAGGTGGCAGGTGTCGTAATTCAGTCCGATGCGGCGGAAAAAGATCTCGTCCTTGGGGTATTGATCGAGGTAGAGGCCGAAGAATTTCAAGGTCTCTCCCGATGTTTCGAACAGCCCCAACGGCTCAGGCTCGAGGCCGAGATGGAGGTTTTGTCCCGTGCGTTCGGCTAGGGTTTCGATGTGGCGGCTGCAGGCGCGTAGGTGGTGGAAGATGGCTTGGAGTTCGTCGGCACCGACGCCGAAGGTTTTGTGAGAACCCGGTAGGGTGCTGACGCTGCCGCTGACGCCGGGGGGCAGGAGGGTGGAGAGGAGATCGAAAAGTTGGTTGGTGTATTCGAGGCGGGCGGGTTGAGCCCAGTCAGGTTGAAAGACCTGCTCCTTCACGCGGGTGCCGTGAAAGGCTCCGTAGGGGAAGCCATTGATGGTGAAGACGTAGCAGTTTTCGGCATCGAGCCAATGGCGGAAAGCGGTGAGCTGCTGGGGCTGCGCGAGTTCGGCGGCGGCCTGAGCGCTGAGACGCAGGCCGATGCCATACGGGCGGCCTGGCTCACAGACGCGGGCTTTGACTTGCAGGGTGTGGGCTTTGAGGCCGGCCCAGGTTTCCTCCCAGGTTTCCCCGCGGTGGATGTTGGTGCAGTAGCCGAGATGCAGTCCGTGCTTGAGTTCCATCAGCCTTCAACATGGCGCGCGGTGCGGCGGGGTCAATCGCGGCGGGGCGGGGGAGGTCAAAGGGGCTCGATGACGCGCAGCAGTTCCACCTCGAAGATGAGGGCTTCGTTGGGTCCGATTTCGATGCCGGACCCTTTCTTGCCGTAGGCCAGTTCGGTGGGGATGAAGAACCGCGTTTTGCCGCCTTCCTTCATGGTTTGCAGACCTTCTTTCCACCCTTTGATGACGCGTTTCAGGGGAAACTCGGCCGGAGTGAAGCGGGCGTAGGAGCTGTCAAACTCGGCCCCGTTGAGCAGGGTGCCGCGGTAATGCACCTCGACGATGTGCGCCAGGGTGGGGCTCTCCCCGTGGCCCTCGGTGAGGACTTCGTACTGCAATCCGCTCTCGGTGGTGATGATGCCGGGACGCTGGCCATTCTCGGCGAGAAAGGCGCGCCCGGCTTCCAATGCTTGTTTGGACATGCGGTTCCGTGACGAGGGGGCTATAGCTGGGCTAGAGAGGCGTCGAGGGCGGTGAGCACCTCCTTCATGGAGGCGTCGGTTTCATCGCCCATGTTGGAGATGCGGAAGGTGAGGCCTTTGATCTTGCCGTAGCCGCCATCGATGATGAGTCCGTGCTCCTGACGCAGGATGCCATTGAGTTTGGCGACGTCGATTTCGCGATTGTTTTTCACGCAGGTGAGGGCCTTGGAGCGGAAACCTTCGGCGGCGAAGAATTCGAATCCGTTGGCGCGCACCCAGTCGTGCACCAGGGCATTGAGGCGGGCGTGGCGGGTGTAGCGGTTGTCCGCGCCTTCGGCGAAAATCTTCGCCAACTGATGACGCAACCCATAGATCAGCGAGATGCAGGGGGTGCTGGGGGTCATGTTTTTTTCTCCGTTGGCGCGGAATTCGAGGAAGTCGAAGTAGTATCCTCGGTCAGTCAGCGTCTCGGCGCGGGCGTGGGCAGCGGCGGAGGCGGTGAAGAGGGCGAGGCCGGGCGGCATTGCCAGGGCCTTTTGGCTACCGGTGAGCAGGACGTCGATGCCGAGGGCGTCGAAGTTCAAGGGCACGGTGGTGAAGCCGGACACGGAGTCCACGATGAACATGACATCGGGGTACTTGGCCTTGAGTGCGGCGATTTCTTCCAACGGGTTGAGCACGCCGGTGGAGGTTTCATTGTGCACCAGAGTGAGGGCGTCGAACTGGCCGGTGGCGAGGCGTTTGTCGATCTCCTCGGCCCGGATGGGCTGACCCCACTCGACGAGATAACCTTCTGCGTCCTTGCCGCAGCGGCGGGAGACATCGAGCCATTTGTCGGAAAAGGCACCGCAACCGCAGTTGAGCACTTTTTTGGCGACGAGATTGCGGATGGACCCTTCCATTACGCCCCAGGCGGAGGAGGTGGAGAGATAAACTTGGCCGGAGGTGCCGAACAGCTCGCGCAGCTGAGGTTGGATCTCGGCGTAGAGGTTTTGGAAGTCCTTGCTGCGGTGCCCGATCATCGGAGCCTGCATGGCGTTGAGGGTGTCGGCAGACACATTGATGGGGCCGGGGATGTAGAGGCGGATGGCTTGGCTCATGGTGGATGGAAGAGAGGGCGCGAGGGGTCGCAATGGCCTGAGGCACCACGAGGTGGTGCAGCAGGGAAGGCAAGTTAGAAACATCCGAGCCGCGCGCAACCGGTGGCTGAGGCTTTTTCACGAATGCGAGGCGGGATGCGATCTGAAGCGATGGAAAAGAGGGATGCACGGCGTTTTACCGGCGCGTATAAAAGAAGTGATCATGGCTGCAATCGAACTCAAACATGTGGTGAAAAGCTACCGGGAGCCGGGTGGCGAGGTGGTGGTACCGGTGCTCAAAGACATCCAACTGACCGTGGCGGAGGGAGAATCCGTGGCGATCACGGGGCCCTCGGGCTGTGGGAAAAGCACGCTGCTGAATCTGGCGGGCACGCTGGATCAACCGGACTCGGGCGAGGTGTGGGTGGATGGGGCGGCGGTACAGGGATGTGGAGCGGCTGAGCTGGCTCGGCTGCGTGGAGAGAAGATCGGTTTTATTTTTCAACTGCACCATCTGATGCCGCAGTGCACGGTACTGGAAAATGTGCTGCTGCCGACGCTGGCGCTGAAGGGCGCAGGGGATGGCGCGGCCCGAGCGCGGGCGGAGGAGCTGCTGGAGCGTGTGGGGCTGAAGGATCGCCGAGGCTGGCGACCGGCTCAGCTCTCGGGCGGGGAGCGCCAGCGGGTGGCGGTGGTGCGGGCGCTGATCAATCAGCCGAAAGTGATCCTGGCGGATGAGCCGACCGGGGCGCTGGATGAGGATCACGCGGCGGCCTTGACGGATTTGCTGCTGGAGTTGCAACGTGGATTGAAAGTGAGCCTGGTGCTGGTGACGCACCACCCGGCGCAGGCACGGCGAATGGATCGCGTGCTGAGGATGCATGAGGGCAGTCTGCGGGAGGTGACCTCGGACGCGGGAGGCAGCGCGGCATGACTCGGTGGCGTTTGGTGACGGAAAGCCTGCGCCACTACTGGCGCGGGCATGTGGGGCTGCTGCTGGGATCGGCACTGGCTGCGGCGGTGCTGTCGGGCTCCCTGCTGGTAGGGGACTCGGTGCGGGCCAGTCTGCGGCGGGTGGCGGCGGAGCGCCTGGGGGCGGTGCGCACGGGTGTGCTGGGTGGGGAGCGCTGGTTCACGCAGCGGCTGGCGGAGCAGGTGGAGGCGGCACCACTGATCGTGGCTCAGGGGGCGGTGAGTGCGGTGGGGAAAGATCGCCGTGCCAATGCCATCCAGGTGCTGGGTGTGGGAGAGGCTTTTTGGAAAATGGCTCCGGGTGGCTCGGGACCGACGCTGGAGCAGGGGCAGGTGGGGGTGAGCCCCGCGCTGGCGGCACGGCTGGGTGTGGCGGAGGGCGACACCGTGATCGTGCGGCTGGAGCAGCCGAGCAGCATCTCGCGAGATGCGCCGCTCTCGGGTGCGACGAATGAGGAGGTGACGCTGCGGCGGAAGGTCGGTGCGGTGGTGACGGCGGAGCAGTGGGGGCGATTTCAATTGATGGCCTCCCAGGTGCCACCCGATTCGGTTTTCGTGCCGCTGGCGGATCTGCAGCGTCAGTTGGATCGGGAGGGTCGCGTCAACGTGATGCTTTCTACCTCGGATGATGCAGCGGCCTTGGATGCACGTCTGAATCAGGTGGCGACGTTGGAAGACCTGGCGTTGAAGCTGACGGAGGTTCAGGAGGGGGCTCTGAAAGAGTGGCAGGTGAGCACGGATCGAGTGTTTTTGGACGATGCTTTGACCGGTCCATTGCTGAAGGAATCAGGAGCCTATGGTGTGCTGACGTATTTGGTGAATCAATTGAGTTCGCCGGACGGGAAGACGCCTTATTCCATGGCGACGGCGGTGCCGGAGGCGGTGTTGAATCAGCGTTTGGCGGCGGGAAAAGCGAGCGTGGAGGGAGCGTGGATCTCCGAGTGGTTGGCGGAGGATCTGCAATTGAAATCTGGGCAGGAGCTGACGTTGCGGTACTTTGTGGTCGGCCAGGGGCGGGAGTTGAAGGAAGAGACGGCGGCGATCCCGGTGGCGGGCATTGTGCCGATGAGCAGTCCGGCGATGTCGGCGGCCTGGACGCCGGATTTTCCTGGCGTGTCGGAGGCGGAGAACTGTCGGGATTGGGAGCCGGGGATTCCGATGGATATGGACGCGATCCGTGACAAGGACGAGGCCTACTGGGATACTTACAAAGGCACGCCGAAGGTGTTTGTGCCGTTGGAGCAGGGACAGAAGTGGTGGCACAATCGCTTCGGGAAATTGACGGCGGTGAGACTGCCGGATGGCGGTGAGACGCGGGCGCAGATGGCGGAGCGATTGATGCAGCGGGTCAGTCCTCGGGACATCGGTCTGGCGGCGCAGGATCTGGGGGCGGCGGCGGATCGTGCTGCTCAGGGTAGTGTGGATTTCGGAGGGCTGTTTGTGGGGCTAAGTCTGTTTTTGGTGGCTGGTGCGTTGTTGTTTGCAGGGTTGCTGTTTGTTTTCACCCTGGAGCGGAGGGTGTCGCAGATCGGCCTGCTGATCTCGATCGGTTGGACGCAAAAAATGGTGCGACGTGCTCTTTTGACGGAGGCCTTTTTGATCGCGATTGCAGGGGTGGCGCTGGGTTTGCTGGGAGGGGGAGTTTACACTCGAGCCGCACTGGCGGGCCTAGGCGGTGCGTGGGCAGATGCGGCGCAGGGGCTGCAGCTGATTTATGCGCCCCAACCGCTGACGGTGGCGGTGGCGGGGCTCTCGACTTTGCTGGTGGTGATGGCTACGCTGTGGTGGGTGTCTCGGCGACTTTTTATCCAGCCTCCGCGGGTGTTGCTGGCGGGGGATAGTGGTGCGGCCGATGCAGTGGTGGCACGCGGGGGATGGAAGGTGTGGGCGGCGCTGATCCCTTGTTTGCTGGGGGCTGTGGCGCTTTTGTGGGCGGGGAAAAAGGCGACCGATGCGGAAATGGTGGC
>JAGRPD010000289.1:4688-8525 GCA_020439875.1 Verrucomicrobiales bacterium | reverse complement strand
CCATGAACGACGAAGAGACCGTGGCTCTCATCGCCGGCGGACACACCTTTGGCAAAGCCCACGGAGCGGCCAGCGCCGAGCACGTCGGACCCGAGCCAGAAGCCGCTCCGCTGGAGCAGCAGGGCCTCGGCTGGGCCAACTCCTACCGCAGCGGCAAAGGTGCCGACACCATCACCAGCGGCTTGGAAGGTGCCTGGACCACCACGCCCCGCGCCTGGTCCCATGGCTACTTCACCAATCTCTTCGGCTACGAATGGGAACTGCACAAAAGCCCCGCCGGAGCCTGGCAATGGCGTCCCAAAGATGGTGCCGGAGAGGGAACCGTGCCCGATGCGCACGATCCCGCCAAACGTCACGCGCCGATGATGTTCACGACCGATCTCGCCCTGCGCATGGATCCAGCGTATGAAAAGATCTCCCGCCACTTCCACGACAACCCCGGAGCCTTCTCGGATGCCTTTGCCAAAGCCTGGTACAAACTCACGCATCGTGACATGGGCCCCGTTTCCCGCCTTCTCGGACCCGAGGTAGCACCTCCGCAGCTCTGGCAAGACCCCGTTCCCGCCGTCAATCATCCCCTGATTGAGGCGTCGGACATCCAAGCGCTGAAGGCAAAGCTGCTCAACTCGGGACTCTCCATCACCGAACTCGTCCTCACCGCCTGGGCCGCCGCCTCCACCTTCCGGGGCAGTGACAAACGCGGTGGTGCCAATGGCGGTCGTCTCCGTCTCGCTCCGCAAAAAGATTGGGAAGTGAATCAACCCGAGCAGCTGGCGAAAGTGCTCGATGCACTGGAGTCGGTGCGTGCCGACTTCCATCAATCTCAGAGCAACGGGAAAAAGGTTTCATTGGCCGATCTCATCGTCCTCGGCGGTGCTGCCGCCGTCGAAGAAGCCGCCCGCCTCGGCGGTCACGAAGTAGAAGTGCCCTTCCACCCAGGTCGCACCGACGCCACCGATGAAATGACCGACGCTGATGCCATGGCCGTGCTCGAGCCGAAGACCGACGGCTTCCGCAACTACCTCGGTCACCAGCTGGATCGTCCCGCACCCGAGACCCTGCTAGATCGTGCCCAGTTGCTGACACTTTCCGCACCCGAAATGACCGTCCTCGTGGGCGGCCTGAGGGCTCTCGGAGCCAACGTCGGCCATCCCGATCTCGGCGTGCTCACCAGTCGGCGCGGCACCCTCAGCAATGATTTTTTCGTCAACCTGCTGGACATGGACACGGAGTGGAAAGTCTCTCCCCGCTGTGAGCACTTCTACGAAGGACGCGATCGCGCCAGTGGCGAGCTGCGCTGGATGGCCACTTCCGTGGACTTGGTGTTCGGTTCCAATTCTCAACTGCGGGCGATCTCCGAGGTGTACGCCAGTGCCGACGGAGCCGAGCGCATGATCACCGACTTCGTCGCGGCCTGGTCCAAGGTCATGGACTTGGACCGTTTCGATTTGCGGCAATAACCGCCTCCCAAGCACCCGACGCCCCATTTCGATCTGCGTCCTACAGATCGGGATGGGGTTTTCTTATGCCTCCATCTCCAGAATCTCCAGCTCCACCCCTGGAGCCACCTGCGCCAGCAGCCACCGCGTCGAGAGTGCCCAATCCACGCCACCTCGTGTCCTCGCCAGCACACAGCGGGTGATGCGTGGCGCATCGGGCCGCGTGATGTGCAGAAAACTCAACGCCGACGCCAGCGGACTCAGCCCTGGATTGTGCGCCGCATTTTGCAGCAACCGCCCACTGATCAACTGATCGTCCGCCAACTGAAGCGCGACGCCTGCTCCCCCCGCCAAATACGGAGTGTAGCTCAGACGCGCCGCCGCCCGCGCCACGTCGGCCGCATCGGCACCTTCCTCACTCGGCGCAGCACGCTCCATCAATCCAC
This sequence comes from Verrucomicrobiales bacterium, assembly GCA_020439875.1. Classification (GTDB taxonomy): domain Bacteria; phylum Verrucomicrobiota; class Verrucomicrobiia; order Verrucomicrobiales; family Verrucomicrobiaceae; genus JAGRPD01. The sequence goes on along the minus strand of JAGRPD010000289.1, from coordinate 6,640 downwards.
CCCGCACCGAAAGCGCCTCAGGACCGAAAGAATCCGGCAGCAGCTCAGCCAACGAAGTCGCCTCCGCCCCGCCCGGCAGCCAAATCTCCAGCGCCTCCCACCCCGCCAACTCCCGCAGAAACTGCCGACAGAACCCGCAGGGAGCCGCACTCACCGCCAGCGCCGACACACCCATCGCTCCGCGCAACCACGCCTGATTCACCGCCGCCTGCTCCGCGTGAAGGCTGAAGCCGGGACCAGCGTGTTCAAACTCCAGATTGGCCCCGAAAAAAAGATCCGGCCAGGCCCCATCCGCCGCCATCCCCGCTGCCACCGCACCCACGGCAAAACCAGAGAGCGGCACCACCGCCCCCGCCTGCGCCAGCGGCAGAAGATGCCGCATCAACTGACCGAGATCCGCCCGCGTGAGATCCAACGCCGCCGCCATCTCCGCCACCTCAGCCGCCGCCACATGCCCGCCGAGATCGCTCAGAACGCCGCGCTCCGCTGAATCGCTCACGCCCGCTGAATCAAAGTGCTCCCAGTCATTTCCGCTGGTTTTTCCAAGCCGAGCATGTCCAGCAGCGTCGGCGCGATGTCCGCCAAGATGCCATCTCTGAGCGTCACCTCGCCCTGGTCCGCCGCCACATAAATGCAGTGCACCAAATTCGTCGTGTGCGCGGTGTGGGGAGAGCCATCCGCATTGCGCATCTGCTCGCAGTTGCCGTGGTCCGCCGTGATCAGGCATTTGCCACCGAGGGCCAGCGTGCGTTCCACGATCAATCGTACCCCGAGATCAATCGTCTCGCAGGCATGCACACCCGCCTTCACCACCCCCGTGTGACCCACCATGTCCGGGTTGGCAAAATTCATGATCACCGCATCGTAGTCCGGCAGCCGGCGATACACCTCAAAGGCCACGTCGGGCCCACTCATCTGCGGTTTGTGATCGTAAGTCGGCACCTCCTTCGGACTGATCGCCAGGTAGCGATCCTCTCCCTCAAATGGCGTCTCCACGCCACCGTTGAAGAAAAACGTCACGTGCGGATATTTCTCCGTCTCCGCACTGCGCAGTTGCTTGAGTCCAGCCCGAGAAATGACCTCTCCCAAAATGTGATCCATGCTCGCTGGAGCAAAAATCACCCGCGCTCCCAGCGCCTCATACGTCGCGTCATATTCCGTCAGAGTGAAGTAGGCCACCTCAGGCCGCACCTCGCGCTCAAAGCCATCGAACCCCGGCTTCAAAAAGGCATCCGAAAGCTGACGCGCCCGATCCGCGCGAAAGTTGAACCACAACACCACATCGCCATCGCGAATCCGCTGCTCATCGGCCAAGTCAAAAATCATAGGTGGCAGAAATTCATCGCCACGCGGCTCATTGGGGTAAGCCGCTGCAATGGCCGACGCCGGGGAGTCCGCCCGCACCTCTCCGCGCCCGAGCACAATGGCATCCCAGGCCAACTTGTTGCGCTCCCAGCGTTTGTCCCGATCCATCGCAAAGTAGCGCCCAATGACCGTGATGATACGAGCCCCGCTCCCCTCCAGATCGCGGCTCAGCTTTTCCAAATAACCGGCCCCGCTCGTCGGCGAGGTATCGCGTCCATCCGTGATGGCATGCACGCAGATGTCTTCCACCCCCGCATCCTTCGCCGCATGACAAAAGGCCGCCAAATGATCTTGATGACTGTGCACCCCACCTTCGGATACCAAACCGATGAAATGAAGCCGCCGCCCCTGCGCCAGCTCGAACGCCTGCTGCATCATCGGATGAGAAGCGATCTCGCCCTCCCGGATCGCCTTGTTGATGCGCGTCAGATCCTGATAAACGATCCGTCCCGCGCCCAAATTGAGATGCCCCACCTCACTGTTTCCCATCTGCCCTGCCGGCAAACCCACATCTTCTCCCGAGCCTGACACACGGCTCCACGGATTGTTGGCATACAGATGGTCGTGAAAGGGCGTCTGCGCCAGCA
>JAGRPD010000289.1:0-4538 GCA_020439875.1 Verrucomicrobiales bacterium | reverse complement strand
CGCGGCCCCCCTCCAAACCATTCCGCCATTGAGCGCCCGCTGTATCCCGTCATTTCCAAATAACCCCGACCCTCGAGAGGCACCCCGTTGCGTTGACCACGGTAAAAAACGGCCCCTTCCCAGTAGTGCAAACCCGGCGTCAATGCAGGCGTCATCTCCTGCGCATCCAGCATCGGCTCCACCTCCAGCTGCACCCCTTGCGCCGGGATTTGCAAGTGCCAAGCCACCGGATAGTCCGCCTCGGTGGCCGGAGATTTCCACGTTCGACCCGGCTGCAAAACGAAATCCCCTGCCCCGAGGGACGTCAGGCTGCCGTCGGCACCGATCCAGGTGCCAGCCATTTGACTCGGACCCTGCCGTTGCCGCAGCTGGAAGAGCATCAAGCCGCTGCCATCGTCCAACTGTCCCGAGAACCAATCCCAACCCGTCTGCCCCGCCTCCAAAAAACTGCTGCCATACTCGTGGTCCATCCAGGTCAGCCCCCTCACCTGCCAAGTCGCATCCCCCACACGCACGGTGCCCGTAGTAGGCAGTCGCGTCAGAGAGTAGTAGTGCGAGGCGTTGCCTTCCGTGGCTCCTTTTTGACTGAAACCCGCCTCTCCGTGACGCACGAGACCGATCTGATCCGACGCGAGCCGGAGGTCCACCCCGAAATCGCGATCCTCCGCACGAAGCCGCATCCCGCCAGCTTCAGCGTCGGCTTGGGCACTCCAGTCTTCATTCCAAACCTCCAGATGCTCAGCCGCCGCACCCGCGAGACCGGGACCCGCTCGGTTCAACCGATCCGCCTGCCAATGCCGCTGCCCCGCCTCATCCGTCACCGCAAAATGCGCCATCCACACGTCTCGCAACGCCCAGGCCGACTTCAGCGTCGGCTCTCGCAGTGCTCCGATCCGAAAAAACGTCAGTTGGTAGCCAAATCGACGTCTCTCCCCCTCAGCGGAGTCCAATTGCCCCGTGAAGTACCACCATTCGATCTTCATTTCCGGATGCTGGCCGTGATCTCGCGGCAGCTCGATCTCCCTGCCGCGCTGCGCCGACTGCCACGCAGCGGCATCATCGGCCTCGGCGAGCCCACTCAGGGCCAGCACAGCGGCGACCCACCAGCCCCTACTTCCAGCGCATGCAACGGAACGGATGATCATCGATGAGGTTCGCTTGCACACCCGCGAGACGCTCGGGGTGATAGAATTGCACGCCCACATAATAATAGATCGGCAGAATGACGCTTTGCTCCGCCACCAGCAGGCTTTCTGCCTGTTGGAAAAGCGTATTGCGTCGGGTCGGATCTGGTTCAGCCGCCGCTTGGCGGATGAAATCATCGTACTGCGAACTCTTCCATCCCGTGCGATTGTTGCCGCTGGAGCTGATGAACATTTCCAAAAAAGTACTCGGATCATTGTAATCCCCCACCCAACTCGAGCGACACATTTGATAGTCCACCGCCTTCATCGACGCCAGATAGATCTTCCACTCCTGCTTTTTGAGTTGGACCTCGACCCCCAGATGCTCCTTCCACATCGCCTGCAGCTCCACCGCGATGTGCGCCTCCACGGTTTTGGGAAAATACAAGTATTCCACCCGAGGCAATCCGCGCCCGCCCGGATAACCCGCCTCCGCCAGCAAACGGCGAGCCCGTTCAGGATCGAAATTCAAACCGGGAGGCGGTTGATAGTCGGCCCCCGCTCCCGGTGGTGTCAGTCCAAAGGCGGGCCGCTCGCCGAGTTGGGTGATTTTCTCCGTGATCCGGCTGCGATCCACCACCAGAGCAAACGCCTGCCGCACGCGTGCATCATCGAAAGGCGGACGAGTTACATTGAACCGCGTGAAGTAGGTGCCGAGAAAGGGACCCGTATGAAACCAGGACTGCTGCTTGAGAGTGGCCGTCAGGGAGGTGGGAACCATGCCCTTGTCCATGATGAGATCCGCCTCGCCAGTGAGAAAATAATTGATCGCTGTGTTAGGTTCCGAAAGCGGCAAAATCTCCACCGTTTTCATCGCCACCGCCGCGCGATCCCAGTAATGCGGATTGATCTCCAACCGCATGTGATCGTCCAACTTCCAAGACGTCAGCACGTAGGGACCATTCCCCACCTGATTTCCCGGCTTGATCCACTGTCCGCTCCAGCGTTCGATGGACGGCAGATGGACCGGAGCTAACGTCGCGAAGGCGCAGAGGTCGATGAAATACGGCGTCGGATTCACCAACCGCACTTCCAACGTACGCTCATCCTTCACCCGCACCCCGACACGGGCAAAATCCGCCGTCTCACCCTCATTGAATTCGCGCGCACCTTCGATCACGTAAAGCTGGCTCGCATAGTCCGCGCCCGACGCTGGATCCAGCACCCGCTGCCAAGAATTCGCGAAGTCCTGCGCGGTGACCGCCGAACCATCACTCCAGCGGGCCTCCGGACGCAGGTGAAAGGTGTAGGTGCGCTGATCGGCGGAGATTTCCCAACGCTGCGCCACGGCCGGCTCAGGGCGGCCGTCCTCTCGCACCCGACACAGCCCCTCAAACAAGGCCGACGACACCCGCATGCCCACCTGATCCGTCACTACAGCGGGATCGATGCTCTCGGGCTCGGCCCCATTGATGAAGACCAAATCCGCGCGCGGTCGATCCGGCGCGCAGCCAACCACAACCAACGGCAGCAACAGCCACATGCGGCGTAGGAGGGCGGCGAAGGCGATCATTCTCTGAGCCTTACCGCAATACACTCCCCACCGCCAGCGAATGCCCGCGCAGAAAGTCCACTGCTTCCATCCTGCGCCCACCCGGCAGTTGCACGGTCAACAGTCGCAGAGCCCCCTCTCCACAGGCCACGAGGAGACCCTCGTCCCCCGAGGCCTGCAGCACCGTGCCGGGTGCCGCCGAGTTAGGAGCCGCTGCCACTTGGGCTCGATAAATCTTCAGCACGCGACCATCCGGTAGCTCGGCAAAGGTTCCAGGCCAGGGATCGTAGGCCCGCACCCAGCGCGCCAGCTTTTGGGCGGACAACCCCCAATCCATCCGCCCATCATCACGCTCCAACTTGCCCGTGTGAGTCGCCCGAGCGGAATCCTGAGGCAAGCGCGGCGCACTCCCCTGGTCAAGCAGCGCCAGCGCCCGCTCCAGGGCGGGCGGGGCCAACAGCGCCAGCCGATCATGCAACTCACCCCCGGTTTCTTCCGCACCAATCGTCGTACATTCTTCCAGCAAAATGTCCCCAGTATCGAGTCCCGCATCCATGTACATGATGGTGACACCCGTCTCCGCATCGCCATCGCGGATGGCTGCCTGGATCGGAGCTGCCCCGCGATGCCGTGGCAGCAAGGATGCATGGACATTCAGACAACCGAGACGCGGCGCATCCAGCACGGCCTGGGAGAGCAATTGACCGTAAGCAATGACCACCGCCACATCCGCTTTCAAATCCCGAATTTCTTCCACCGCCTGCCGCAGTCGCTGCGGTTGCAACACCGGCAACCCCGCCTGCTGCGCCATGACCTTGGGGCCAGGAGGCGTCAGCACCTGACGGCGGCCCACCGGTTTGTCCGGCTGCGTGACCACCGCCACCACCTCGTGATCGCCGCTTTCCAGCAGCCACTTCAAGCTAGGCAGTCCAATCTCTCCCGTACCAATGTAAAGGACGCGCATTCCTGCCTGACTCAAACGTTCATGGCCTCCACCGCGATCCACTCGGGCATCACCATGATGCGACTGATCACGTCATGCAGCACCTTGGCCGGAGCTTGGCTGGCATCGATCTCCGTCACCATCTCTGGTCCATAAAATGCGAGGATCGGCTTGGTCTCCGCCTCATAGGTGGCAAAGCGCTTTTGAATCACCGTTTCACTCGCATCATCCAGTCGGTTGTCTTTGATCGCCCGCTTGCGGATGCGCCGCGCCAACTCGCTGCGATCCGGGCAGGAGAGGTGAAAAACGTGCAAGATATCGATCCGATCCTGCATCAACTGCGCCTGCTCCACATTGCGCGGAATGCCATCGAGCACCAGGAAATCGATCTCCGGCTTGAATTCGTGGGCCTCCACCCGATCCAACAAATTCGCGTGCCAAAGCTGCACTGTCAGATCATCCGGCACCAATTCTCCCCGACTGGAGTAAGCGATGAATTCCTTCCCCAGCGGTGATCGCGTGTCCAGAGATCGGAACACCTCCCCACAGGCCAAATGATGAAATCGCGGAATGGAACCCAGAATTCTTCCCTGGGTACCCTTGCCGCTACCGGGCGCACCAAGCACCAAGAAGGCACTGATGCGTGAGGTGGAACAGGAGTCGCTCATAAATGGAAACCCACAGGCTACCACGGCAATGTTCTCTCACAACTCAGAATCCCCATCGGATTTCCCTCAAGATCCCGCATTCCATCCGCCCAACCGCTCGACTCTGGAGAGATCGAGCTACGAATTACCCTCGTGCGTTTGAGGAAAAAGCGGACGCCCCGAAGCCCCGTAGCCTGACTCTCCAGAGTCGGGCCTCTGTGCGTGGTGAACCGGACGGCGTGCCGTCGTCCGCAGTCGATGCTTGACGGATC
>JAGRPD010000025.1 GCA_020439875.1 Verrucomicrobiales bacterium | reverse complement strand
TCGCCGTGGCCTCCACCGATGAAGCTGTGAAACTCGCCCAAGCCTGCCCCATCCTCGCCCACGGCGCGCAGATCGAGGTGCGCCCCATCGCCGACCTCTGCCGTCCGATGGCGGATGTGAAAGCGGCTCAATCTTAAACCGCAAATCTTCTCATGAAACTCACCGGAACCTACCTCGACGGCTTCTTGCTGCCCGTGCCCACGGCCAAGCTCGATGACTACCGTCAACTCGCCAGCAAAGCCGCCGCCATCTGGACAGAACACGGAGCCCTTCACTATGTCGAGTCCGCTGCGGATGACCTCAGCACCGACTTCTGCCGCTCCTTTGTCGCGACAGCCGATGCCAAAGACGACGAAACCGTCATCTTCGCATTCGCCATCTTTGCAGACAAAGCGACTCGGGACGCCGCCAACGCAAAAATCATGGCCGATGAACGCCTGAGCAGCATGTGCGTTGAAACCGCCGCCATTATCGACTGCAAGCGCATGGCTTTTGGCGGATTCAAGATCATCGTAAACGAGTAACCCCTCCAATCAACACCCCTATGACCCCACCTCGCAATCCTGTCGGCTGGTTTGAAATCTATGTCAATGACATGGACCGGGCCAAAGCATTCTATGAAGCCGTCTTTGCCACCAAACTCCAACGCATCAGCAATCCCACCTCCGACGAGGCAGGACTGGAAATGTGGCAGTTCCCCGGAGGACCGGACAGCTACGGCTGCTCTGGCACGCTTTGCAAAATGGAGGGCTGCGCCGCAGGCGGTGGCGGCACCTTGGTGTATTTCAGCTGTGCCGACTGCGCCGTCGAAGCCGCGCGCGTGGAATCGAATGGTGGGTCCCTCTACAAGGAGAAATTTTCCATTGGTGAACATGGCTTCATCGCCATCGCTTGTGACACGGAAGGCAATACCTTTGGCCTGCATTCCATGAATTGAACCTCTCGCCCCGGACGCTCGAATCTCGACCATGAACTCCCACACCATCCGACTCCACCTCGTGCTCAGGGCGAAGCCTGATCTCGTTTACAAGGCCTTCCTGGATGCCAATGCGCTCAGCCGCTGGCTGCCGCCGAATGGCTTCACTTGCAAAGTTTTCTAACTCGACGCCAAAGTCGGCGGCACCTTCAAGATGGCCTTCACCCAGTTCAGCAACGGCCAAACACATTCGTTCGGTGGTGAGTTTCTCGAACTCGTTCCGAACGAACGGATCCGCTACAGCGATGTCTTCGAAGATCCCAACCTGCCCGGCACCATCGAGGTCACTGTGAATCTCAAAGCCGTCTCCTGCGGCACCGAGCTGAGCGTCATCCAGACCGGTGTCCCCGAGGAGATGTGTTACCTCGGCTGGCAGGAGTCGCTGCTGCATCTGGCGACGCTTGTTGAGGGCGGACCGCCTGCGGAAGAGTGAATGCATGAACCTGCCTGGCGAGCGCAACCCCAGTCTCGTGGCGGATGATCTTTTCCGTCGCGAGGGAGCGCGGCTCGTGGCCTCGCTCGCCGCGCATCTCGGCACGCACCGGCTGCAACTCGCCGAGGACGTCGTTCAGGAGGCGCTGGTGCGCGCACTGCAAACCTGGCCGTATCGCGGCATCCCGGACAATCCGGCAGCCTGGCTCACGCAGGCGGCGAAAAACCTCGCGCTCGATGCCATGCGTCGCGAACAGACTTGGCAGCGCAAGGAGGCCCAAATCACCGCCGAGCAGGAGCGCTGGCTCATCCGCGATGATCCTCCCGACGAACATCTCCTGACCGATGACACGCTGCGCATGCTCTTCGTCTGCTTTCATCCGCAGCTCTCCATCGAGGCGCAGCTCGCGCTCGCCTTGCGCACCGTGTGCGGATTGAGCCCGGCGGAGATCGGCGCGGCTTTCTTGACCAGCGAAGCCGCGATCGCGAAGCGGCTCGTGCGTGCGCGACAGCTCATCCGCGATCTTCGGCTGCCGTTTGCCGTTCCCGATGCCAGCGAGCTGCCACAGCGGCTCGATGGCGTGCTCGCCGCGCTCTATCTGCTCTTCAACGAAGGCTACAAGGCCTCCTCCGGCGACCGGCTCATCCGCGAGGAGCTTTGTCACGAAGCCATGCGCCTCACGCGATTGCTAGCCGAGCATCCGAAGACCTCGCAACCTGCCACCCACGCGCTGCTTGCCCTCATGTGCCTCAACGCGGCCCGCTTGCGAGCGAGAGTCAACGAGACGGGCGAAATCGTGCGCCTGCATCATCAGGATCGCAACCAGTGGGATGTGCGGCTCATCGAGGAAGGCATCCTCGCCCTCGGCGCAGCCTCCACCGGTGAGATCATCGGCTCCTATCATCTCGAGGCCGGCATCGCCGCCTGCCACTGCCTCGCATCCGATGAAGCGGGCACCGATTGGACACGCATCCTGAGTCTTTACGATCAGCTCCTGCTGCTGAAGCCCACACCCATCGTCGCCATGAACCGCAGCGTGGCCCTCGCCCGTGTTCGTGGCCCGCGTGAAGGTTTGGAAGCTTTGGAAGGCATCCCAAACCGGCACTCTCTGGAAGCGCAGCACCTCTACCATGCCATCCGCGCCAGCTTCATCGCCAAACTCGGCCACCCCGCCGAAGCCCGCGCCGCCTACCAACACGCCGCCGAGCTCGCCCAATGCAATGCGGAACGCACGTTCCTGCAGGGCCAAAGTCGGAAACACGATGGCGAAGTTCGAGAGTGATCCCCATCCCCGATCACATCTCCCAGTCGCACCAAGGATGCCACTTACTGCACGTAGATTTCGCCAAACTTCAGCGGGTCGTGGAAGCTCTTCGCATCGGGACCGAGGGGGGAGAAGGAGGTGGTTTCTTCGTCCTCGCTGCCGGCGCGTTTGCGGAAGAGATTGAAGTACCAAGGCAGGCTGGTGCCTTTGCCGGATTCGAGAACGTCCGCGCGGGACTTGAAGGGCATGCTGCCGATGATTTGATGCAAGGGATCTTCGTCGGAAGCGGTCACGGGCAGTTTCATTTCCACCGACCAAAAGTCGTCTCCGCGATGCGCGGCCACCTCGGCCTTCGCCGACCATTTCGACCAGTGCGCCTTGTCAGTGCCGCGGTCCATGCTGATGAGGTGGCCGGCGGGATTGATGACGATTTGGTAATAGGAGTGTTTGTCGGTCTCGATGAGCAGCTCGAGGTGCTCGCCATTCCAAATCGCCGGATCCCCATCCTGGCTGCCGCCGATGATCGGCGCGACGCCGGGCTGGCCCTGGCAGCGGATGGCGAGGTAGAGCGCGCCATTCCACCAGCGCACGCGGAACTCGGTCGGCAGCCTCGGCTTGGCACCGGTGCGCACGTCTTTCAACACGCCGCGCAAGCTGTAGGCGGTCCAGAAAGGTTCGTCGGTTCGGCCATCGATCACCAACGTGTCGCGCACGTCGCGCCACTTGTCTTTGCCCATGTCGATCACGCGAAATCCGGGCAGTCCCTCGGGCCGATCCGCGCGAATCTGTGCGGCGCGGTTTCGCAGCGTGACGAGAAACTCGTCCACCAAGGCCATGCGCTGAGCGAAGACCGACTCGGACGGCGCGGCGGCCTTCCCCTTGTCGAAGAGCGCAAGCGCCTCACGGGTTAGGTCGCCGTCGCTGCCGAGCTTGGAATAGTTTTTCTCGCAGTGCTCGATGAAGGCCTGCATGTCCGCTGCAGCGGGGCCGTAAAACAGGTGGTAGTATTCGCCGAGCAGCGCATCGACGTCCTGCTTTGTGTCCCACCACAGGCGCGACATGACATAGGGATTGAGGTGGCTCATGCCGGGGAAATGCAGGCCACCTTTGCCGTTGGAGAGCCAGACATCCTCGCGCCACACCGTGCCGGCGCAGTCCCGCAGGCCGCGGGCGATGATGTGCGGCCAGTATTGCGGGCGAAATTCACCGCGATCCGTGAAGGGCGTGTAGTTCAGCGTCACTGACAGCGGATGATTCGTCTTTGCCTGCCACTCGCGGCGCAGCGCGGCGGTGTCCTCGTGGGTTTTGTCATCCATCTCACGAATGGGCCGCCCGTTGGTGATCTGCACCCACACATTGTCGGGCAGTTTGTCGATGGAAAGCGGCGGCATCCGGTAGCTGCTGTAAGCGCCGCAAAAGACCTTCCGGTCCGGATGCGTCTTGGCGAGTTCGTTCGCCACGCGAACCACGAAACCCCAGACGTAGTCGGACGAGTGTCCAGAGGGATCGCGATCCAGCGTGGCCTGGCCCTTGCAATCCTGGCACTGACAATGCGTGAAACCATCATGCGGCATGACCGAGACAATCGGCATGTCGTAGTGGTCAAACATGAGCCTGCAATAGGCGACCATCTCCTGGAAAAAACCCGGCGACGACAGACAGGCGTTGGCCGTCTCGCTCTCCGTGTCGCGCTTGCCGTTCGGCAGCATCGCGTAGTACTCCGGATGGCGGGCGCGCTGTTCCGGATGCTCGGTGACGTAGCGCTGCCCGTGGTGGAGCACACCATACTGGTCGTTGGCACCGATGCGCAGATACCACAGCGCATCATCGATGGAAGGGGAGTTAAGCATCGGGCGGCTGAGCGTGCGAACTTCAAACTCGGGCCGCGCCGTCCGGTTCACCGCCGGCAGCTCAATGCGCTTCAAGTCCGGCAGGATCTCGCCCAATGGCCCCGGCATGTACCAGCGCACCCCGAGGTCTCGGAGGAAAGCATAGACCGCGTTCAATGAGCCACGATGGTCGTGTTTCCAAATGTCGAGCGGCTTGCTGTAGTCTTTGTAGAGCGAGGCACTGGTCGGATTCACCCAGGGATGCCCGGCGAGTTTCCGCCACTCCGCCTCCTTGATTTTCACCCAGTCCGAGTTGCTGCGACCCCAGGGCTCGATCGGCGTGAAATCCCAGTCATTGCCCACCAGCGCCAGCCAGTCCGCTCCGGAAACCAGGCGAAACGCGTCACGCTCCAAGCCCTCACTCGTGACGCCGACCCGCTGCGCGTGCTCGCTTTCACCAACGTAGATCTTCACCACCGCGCCACCCGTCGGCGCGGTGACGATCGGGAGCTTCTGCCCGGTGATCTTCCCCACCACAGCTTGCAACTCTCTCGCAGCGAGCTTCGCGGAACGCGTCGGTTTTTCAGCAACCACGATCTCGGCATGCGCGCCGCCTTCATCGACGATCATCGGCGCGGCGTGGACGGCTCCCGCTAATATTGTTAGAAAACCGAAGAGGCGAAGAGAGAAGGCGTTCATGCGGGCGAAAAGACTCCCGTTTCAACGACCCAACCACCCGCTTGCTGTCACCGGGTGAACCGAGCACCTGTGCGAAAGAAGGCTGGGAGAAGAAACTTGCCGCAGCGGGCAGAAAAGCTTCACGTCCCGGCGTTGAAGTCCATCATGACAGTCGGCACCCACCTCCCCAAGTTCCTCAACGCGGCGACCACTCTCCTAACAAGAGCCATGCGCACCGGACGTCTGCTTTTTGTCGCAGGCCTTTGCCTGACCCTTGCCTCGCAGGCTGTTGCTGCCGACTCACCGGTTTTTCGCGCGGGTGCGGCGACGAGCGACATCACGCCGTCGATCAGCGCCGATGCGAAGATTCGCACAAGCCGTCCGCCAGCGACTCATGTGCATGACGAGTTGCATGCGCGCTGTCTGGTGCTCGATGACGGGCAGGCCAAACTGGCGCTCGTGGTGGTCGATCTGCGGCACATTTCGGCCGAAGTCGCCGCCGCCGCCAAACAGATCATTGAAGCGACCACCGGCATCCCACCGCAGTGCGTGGTCATCTCCGCCACGCACTCGCACACCACGGGCGGTGTGAAATTGGAAGAGGACAAGAGCCAGGCCTACTACGATTACAGCGCGTTCCTCACCCGGCGCATCGCCGATGGCGTGCTGCGCGCGCACAACCAGCTCGAGCCCGCGCAGATCGCCTGGGGCGTGGCCGAGGAACCGACCCAGGTCTTCAACCGCCGCTGGTTCCTGATGCCCGACCGCGGCCCGGTCTATGGCGCGCACGACAACGTCGAAAAGGTCGATACCAACCCCGGCTACAAAGGCCTGCTGCGGCCCGCCGGCCCCGTGGATCCGCAGATCACTTTTCTTTCGGTGAGATCGACTTCAGGCAAACCGATTTCGCTGATGGCTTCCTACGGCTTGCACTACGTCGGCGGTGTGACGCCGAACACGATCTCGGCGGACTACTTCGCGATGTTCGCCGATCGCGTGGGCGAACTACTCGGCGCCGACCCACATCAAGATCCGCCCTTTGTCGGCATCATGGCCAACGGCACCAGCGGCGACGTGAACAACTTGGAGCGCTACTCCGATGAAGAGCTGGCCCAGCGCGGTCCGCAGCCAAAGAAGAAGTATCAGCCCTTCGAAAAAGCCCGCGAGGTGGCGCATCTCTGCGCGGATAAAGTGATGCAGGCGCACCAGAAGCTCCAGTGGCACGATCATGTAAAGCTCACGTCGTTGCAACGCACGCTCACCTTCGAGCGACGCTATCCGACGAAGGAGGAAGTCGCGTGGGCGGAGTCGGTGAAGGCCAAACGGATCAAGCCCATGAGCAGCAGCCGCTACAGTACCTACCACACCGTGCTCGCCTACGCCTCACCGGACATGCCGCCAACCCTCGATGTCATTGTCCAAACCCACCGCATCGGCGACCTCGCCATAGCCGCCATGCCCTTCGAAGTCTTCGCCGAGATTGGCCTGGAACTCAAACAGCGCAGCCCCATCCAGCCGCTCATGAACCTCTCCATCGCCAACGGCTCCCACGGCTACCTCCCAACGCCCGAGCAGCACAAGCTCGGCGGCTACGAAACCTGGATCGGCGTCAACAAGGTCCAACTCGACGCCTCAGTGAAAATGGTGGACGCCCTTGTCGAAATGCTCGGAGAGCTCAATGCGGAGAAGCCGTGAGCCGCCGAAGCTCACCGTCCTGCATCCGTCGCATCGGCGGTGGAGACGTGATGGCGACCAGACAAGCGAGCGTTCCGCCACCTACTTGCGCAGGTCTTCGGTGATGTTGAAGGCATTACTTCCAATAGGCACCGCTGTACGCTTCGCGCATGTCAGGCGCAACTCCTGCCAGCCGTTTCGGCTCATGCCGCAGAGAGTGGTGCATCAGGTGAAGAGTTGGCGGAGCTTGGCTTTGACCTCGGTCAGTTTGGAGGCGGAAATCTGGCTGGTGATTTGGCAGAGAATCAAATCGTCACCGGGAAGATCGGCAACGACGAGTGCCGGGCGGCGTTTGCCGGTTTGCAAGTTGGTCTGCGGAAAAGGCAGTACCACGACATCGCCTGCTACAGGCTTGCCCATGCAGCAGCATCCTCGGGAGTATCCCAATCACGGGAGAGAACGGTTTCGCTGGCCAGCAGACCATCGAATTGATCGTCCTGAGTTTTGAAGCGCAGAAAGCGTGCGAAATCATAGACTTCGCGCTGCTGCGGTTCTGGCAGCGCGGCGATTTCGTTTTCGATCAACTGCATCGTGCTCATGGTGCCATCTCAGCAGCTTCAAGCGGTGGTGTTAACCTCGGCCATCTTGCCGCTGCCGCGCTTCACTCTGAGATTGGATTTGGTCAGAAGACGGCTGAACTTTTGAGAGAGAGACCAATTTCCCAGCAGACTGCTGGGAAATCTTACCCGCGCCGGATTTTTCCACGGTCTTTTCATTTGGAG
>JAGRPD010000288.1 GCA_020439875.1 Verrucomicrobiales bacterium | reverse complement strand
CCCTCAGTGGTCGGGATCTGCTGGCCGAGTTGCGCGCTCCGAGCTGGCCGTACGAGGGTGAGGCCAGCTAACACGCGCATCCGAGCGGGGATTTTTTTACCAATCCCTGGCTTGGCCCGGTGGCCACGCCGTGCTCCAATGGGGAGATGCGCCCCTCACGTTTCCTCCGCCTGACCCTGCCGATTCTGACTCTCTTTTTCCAGGGGATCGGACTCGGTGCCGAGACCTCCCGACCCAACATCGTCTGGCTCTCGGCGGAGGACATCAGCCCGCATCTCGGCTGCTACGGAGATCCTCATGCGATCACGCCGCATCTGGATCGGCTGGCTCAGGATGGGGTGCGTTTTTCTCGGGCCTTCACCACAGCAGGCGTGTGTGCGCCGTGTCGGTCCGGCATCATCACGGGTCTGTATCAAACCAGCATCGGCACCCAACACATGCGCTGTGATGCCACGCTGCCGCCCGAGGTGCGGCCTTTTCCCATGCTGCTGCGAGAGGCGGGCTACTACTGTAGCAATCACACCAAGACCGACTATCAATTCTCCAACCCCAACCCACGAGAGATCTGGGATGACACCTCGTCCAAAGCCCACTGGCGCAACCGCCCGCAGCCGGATCAGCCGTTTTTTGCGGTCTTCAACTTCACGGGTTGTCATGAAAGCGGCATCGCCAGCGCCTCGAAGTATCGAGAAGTTACCCGCGCCCTAACTTCGTCCGAACGTCAAGATGCAGCCGCGCTGGAGCTACCTCCCTACTACCCCGACACCCCAACCGTGCGGGAGGACTGGAAGCGCAACTACGAACTCATCACCGCGATGGACGCCTGGGCCGGAGAGCTAATCCAGCAGCTCAAGGACGATGGACTGGCAGATAACACCATCGTCTTTTTCTGGTCGGACCACGGCGTGGGACTACCGCGTGCCAAGCGCTGGCTGTATGACTCCGGCACGCTGATCCCACTCATCGTCCACATCCCCCCGGCCCTACGGCAGGCGGGCCAGGGCGCTCCGGGCAGTGTGGATGGGCAGTTGGTGAGTTCCATCGACTTCGGCCCGACCGTGCTCAATCTGGCCCAGGTGTCCGTGCCTGCGATCATGCAGGGCCGCGCCTTTCTGGGATCGAATCTAACCGCTCCGAGATCGTTCATCCACGGCGCGCGGGATCGCATGGATGAGCGATATGACATCATCCGCACCGTACGGGATGCGCGCTTTCGTTATGTTAGAAATTACGAGCCGCTCAAGCCCTACTATCAATACATGAACACGGCGGAAAAAGGTGCCACCATGCAGGAGCTGAGACGAGTGCATGCGGAGCACGCCCTTCCTGCTGCGGCGGAGCTGTTCATGGCCGACTCGAAGCCGGTGGAGGAGTTTTACGATCTCGATGCGGATCCGTATGAAATTCACAACCTGATCAACGATCCCGCTCACGCGGAAGACATCGCCCGCCTGCGGTCCGAGCATCAGCGCTGGGTGCGTGACACGGCCGATCTCGGCCTGCTGCCCGAATCGGAAATCACCCGCCGCACTCAGGCTCTGGGGTCTTGCCATGCCATCCTCCACCAGCCCGGTGCCAACGCCCTGCGGCAACGTCTGGCTAGCGCCGCAGAGGCGGCGTCCTCGGGTCCGGCGGCTCAGCCCGCGATGCTGAAAGCGCTGGCCGATGACGATGCAGCGGTGCGCTACTGGGGGGCCACTGGGGTGGGCAATCTGGTGCGCGCGGGATCGACGGTGAGCCCCGAGCTTTTGCAGGCCACGGAGCGCGGTTTGAAAGACACGGCTCCCTGCGTCCGCATCGCAGCGGCGCGGGCGCTTTTGCATCTGCAGGCCGACTCGGCGGCACAGGCTCTGGCGGTGCTGCGGCAGGAGATGCAGGGCGAGCTGGAGTGGGCGCGTCTGCAGGCTGCGATCGTGCTGGATGAGGCCGACGAGCTAGCCCTCCCCGCGCTGGATGCCCTCCAGGCCGGACTCAAAAATCAGCCCAACAAGTACATCGTTCGCGTCTGCAATAAGGCCGTCAACGACCTGCTCGGCACGCAGCATGAAGTGCCGTGACGACCCGCCAACCCATTCCAACTCAACCCGCCCACCACACCGTGCCTGACCTCTTCCCCATCCGCGCTCTCATCTTCGATTTCGACGGTCTCATCGTCGATACCGAAAGCACCGGCTACCAAACCTGGCGGGCGCTTTTTGCGGAGCAGGGGGAGGACTTGAGCATCGAGACCTACGCCGCTGTCATTGGCACGGACTTCGGCGTGGCGGGTTACGATCCCCGCCGCGATTTGGAGCAGCGCACCGGACGCCGCTTTGACTGGCAGGTGATCGAGCCGCAGCGGCTGGCTCACGAGCGACGCATCAACGATGGCCTCACCCTGCTACGCGGCGTGAAAACGTGGCTGGAGGATGCCGAGGCCCTCGGCCTACCCTGCGCCATCGCCTCCAGCAGCCCCCGCTCCTGGGTCGCGGGTTGGGTGGAGCGGCTCGGCATTGCCTCCGCTTTTCAAAACCTCACCACTGTGGATGACACCGGCCGAGTGAAGCCCGATCCCAGCCTGTTTCTCCTGGCGGCGGAACGTCTGAAGCAACCCGCCGAAAACATCCTCATCCTGGAGGATTCTCTCAACGGCCTGCGTGCTGCCCAGGCGGCTGGAATCCGCTGCCTAGCGGTGCCGGGACCGATGACACAGCATCTCGACTTTTCCGCCGCATGGCATCGCACCGCCAGCCTCGCCGAGGTGCGGCTGGCCAGTCTCCTCCCCTCCCCCACCCCATGACGCCGCCTCCACCGCTGCCGCTGGCCGCACGCTATCAGCGCTTTCGGGATGATCTCTTCCTCGGCCTGGAGGAGCCCGAGACTCTGCCGGGATTCGACGCGGCCCTCAGCGAGATCGAGCTGCAGAGCCTGTGGTTTTCCGGTGCCTTCGGATCGGAATTTCAGTTGGAGGACGGACGCAACGTCACCATTCAGGACTTCGGCATTTGGAATTCGGGACCTGGGCCGGATTTCGTCGAGACCGCCATCCGCATCGGCAAGGACGTGCATCGCGGAGCCATTGAGCTGGATCCGGATGCCCGCGATTGGGAGCGGCATCGGCATGGGCAAAATGCGGATTACAACCGCGTCATCCTGCACATCTACGTCACCGCGCCGGAGTCGGCCCGGTTTTACACCCGCACGGAACAGCACACCGAGGTGCCGCAGCTGCGGCTCCGTCCCCACATGCTAGAGGCCGATGCCAGACCTTGCTCCCGCGAGGCTGCCGCCCGCCTCGGGCGCTGCGCGCTACCGCTGCGGGACATGGAGCCCATCCGTGTCACCTCGCTGCTGGAGAGTGCGGCGCAGTTCCGACTCCAGCGAAAATCTCGCCGCCTGCACGCCCTCATCGCCGCGCAGGGACGGGAGCAGGCCGTTTTCCAATCCCTGGCTCAGACCCTTGGTTACCGTTTCAATCAGCGCCCCTTCGCCATCCTCGCCCAGCGTCTGCCGATCCGTCAGCTCAAGGGGGAAAACTCCGCCATGCGGGAGGCGCTGCTGTTTGGTGCGGCGGGATTTCTGGAGGACATCCGCGCCGAGCAGACGGAGGGTGCCGCACGCCAGCATCTGCGCCGCATTTGGGACAGCTGGTGGAAGCGCCGCGACGCCTGCGAGCGCTGGCTCTCCCCTCAGCAGCGGCTGCGCTGGAAGCTGGCTCCCGTGCGGCCCGGCAATCACCCGCAGCGGCGGCTCGGCGCACTCGTCGCCCTGATCGATCAATGGAGCGCGGTCAGCGCTCCTTTGATGGATGCCACCCGCTGGACGCTGCCTGGATGGCGGGACACCCTGCTCCACCTGGGGCATCCCTTTTGGTCCACCCACTACACCCTGCTGGCGGAGCCCGCGCCGCGTCCGATCGCCCTCATCGGCTCTTCACGGATTCACGAAATGCTGGCCAATGTGGTCTATCCCCTGCTGGTGCCGGAACGCACCCGCCTCTGGGCCGAGTATCTGGAACTGCCCGCGCTGCTGGACAATCAAAAGATCCGCCGAGCGCTGCAGCGTTTGTTTGGTCCAGACAGCCGCACCCAACCCAAGCTCCGCCTGCAATACGAGCATCAAGGCCTGCTGCAGGTGTATGAAGACTTTTGCCTCGAAGACACCAGCGCCTGCGCCGACTGCCCCTTTCCCGAGCGGCTCAAATCTTGGGACACAGCCTGAATGGCAGGCCGGTCCGGCTCATTTGCCCTTCTTCTTTTTCGCATCCAGCGGCAAACCCTGGCCGGGTTTCGGATCCAGATTGGCCTGGAGATCGGCGTCGGTCACCGTGGAGTTCACCCCGGTTTCGGGCACCTCCGCCTTTGCCGTCCAGAGGATGGCATTGAGCAGCAGACGACGCTGATCGGGATGGCCCCAGCCCTGATGAAAATGACCGCCGGTGAAGCCGAAACCGCGTCCACCATCGTCCCGCTCCACCGCCCAGGCCACATGCTGCGGCTCATGCCGCTCCAGCACCGCCGCGCGCACCTCGGGATTGCCACTGTGGGCTCCATCGGGGCGAGACAGGCTGTCCGGCGGCGGCAGATCGGTGAGGATGGGCGTCACCCCACGCAGACCCTTGCGGAAGCGCATGTGGTAGTACCATTCATCCAGCGTGCCAAAGGGCTTCACCCCACGACTCACGGGATGCTTCGGCAGTTGCTTGAAATTGGCTTCCCAGTGGGGATTCACACTCCAATCGATCTCGAAACAACCGCCCAGCCAGTTGATGAACTCCGCGTTGCCATTCTCCAACGTCGGCTCCACCGCATAGTGCACACAGACGAGTCCGCAGCCACGCGCCATTTCTTTGCCGAGTTGCGCCAAGTGATCCTCCTGCAGCGCCGGATGGTTTCCCTGACCATCGGAGTAGATCAAAAGGGTGTCTGCCGCCGCCAATTCGTCGGCACCCGGCCACTCGCTGTTGAGATGCACCGTCACCGCCACCTGATCTGCCGCGCCTTCTTCCAGGCATTTTTTGAATAGCAGCACCCCCGCGTTGTGTTCATGTTGAGCGGGACCGTGGCTCGGCTTTCCGGCGATCAGAGTGACCTTTTTCACCTCCCCAGCCTGGACCGCTGCGGTCACCACCCCACACAACATGACAAAAAGAAAACGTGCAAACATGCGGCCATAAACGCCGCCCGCCTTCGTTCCTTGCATTCGTCCTTTCTCCTCCGCCCTCCACCCCACCCCATCTCATGCGGCTCGTTCTCCTCCTCCCTCTGTTGACTTGTCTCACCGCCAGCCTGCCGGCTGAGGACTGGCCCATGTGGCGCGGTCCCCGCCTGGACGGCACCAGCCTCGACACAGGATTCCCCACCACCACCGAGGGCCACACCACCTGGCGCGTCCCCGTTCCCGGCAGCGGGCACGCCTCCCCCATCGTCTTCGGAGATCGGATTTACCTCGTCTCCAGCCTGGCCGAGACCGAAGAGCGCGTGTTGCAGGCCTTCTCCCGGGCGGACGGCGCGCTCACCTGGCAGAGCACGGTGTTGAAATCGCCACTCGAAGGCAAACATCGCCTCAACTCCCATGCCTCCAGCACGCCCGCCTGCGATGGGCAGCGTCTATTTACCGCCTTTCTCGACCGCGATGAAGTGGTGATCTCCGCACACGATCTGGCAGGCCAATCCCTCTGGCAGGTCCGGCCCGGCCCCTTTGCCAGCAAACACGGATTCTCCAGTTCACCCATCCTTTTTGAAGACCTCGTCATCGTCAACTGCGACCACGACGGCCCCGGCTTCATCGTCGCCCTCGAAGCCGCCACCGGCACAGAACGCTGGCGCATCGTTCGTCCCAACAACACCCGCAGCTACTGCGTCCCCATGATCCGCGAGATGGCGGGCCGCACTCAAATGGTCCTCTCCGGCACCAAGTGCGTCACCAGCTACGACCCCCGCACAGGGGAGCTGCTTTGGATCATCGACGGACCTACCGAGCAGTTCGTCGCCTCCCTCGTTTTCAATGAAAAAACCCAACTGCTCTACATGACCGGCGGTTTCCCCGAGCATCACCTGCTGGCCATCCGTCCCGATGGCAGCGGCAATGTGACCGATACCCACATCGTCTGGCGCACCAATCAAGGCGTCGCCTACGTGCCCTCTCCCATCACCGTCGGACGCTACCTTCTCATCGTCTCCGACTCTGGCATCGCCCATTGCTTCGACGCCGCCGGTGGCGACCTGCTGTGGAAGGAACGCTTCCGCGAGCACCACGCCTCCCAGACCACCGCCGAGGGCTTGGTGCAGTTCATCGGCGACGACGGAACGCTGCGCGTCGTCCGACCTGGGCCCAGCTACGATCTCGTCGCGGAAAGCACCGTCGGCGGCCCCGTGTTTGCCTCACCCGCGCTGAGCGAGGGGCAAATCTTCATCCGCACCGACACGGAGCTGATTTGCCTGGGACAACGCCGCAGCGCACCCGCTCCCTGAGTCGCGGTAGCGCCTCCCGGAGAAGTGCGTCGGTTTTTCTTTAAACCTCTGCGTCGCGGGCAGCGGCCTCTTCCCGAGCGCGCTCCTCTTCGGGCGTCTCCTCCGCCTCCAGGTCGCGGGCAGCGCCCACTTTGAGAGAGATTTTTACCCCGTGGCGCTGCGCCGCCACCGCCATCAGCGCGCGGATCGAGCTGACGGTCTGGCCGTTTTTGCCAATGACTCGACGCACATCGTCGGGAGCCAACTGCACCCGATACACCACGGCCCCGTTGGCGTTGGTGCCAATGGCAATCGATGCCTGCTGAGGGTTCTCAATGAGTTGAGCCACCACGTAGGAAAGGAATTCGAGCAAAGCTTCCGGAGCATCCATGGCGACACAGAAGCAGAGCTTCGCCCCAGATTCAAAGCCGGAATACACGGAAGCTTCACATTCCCGCCGCTCACGCCCCCCTCGGCAGAATGCCCTGCCAGAAATCCTCGACGCGATCCTTGTCTCCAAATTCCTCCAACGGAGAGGGACGGACCGCGCAAAACAAAAGCGCATCCCGCCGCAGCAGGATGCGCTCTTGAAAAAAATCGAAGCCTTGATCAGCTCCCAGCGGTTCAGGAGGCGCTCTTGCGCGCCCGCTTGATCAGCTGAGAAACGGTGTCCGACGCCTTTGCGCCTTTGCCGAGCCAGACATCCACCTTATCCAGGTTCAGATTCAGATCGTCCGTCTGACGGTTGGGATCGTAGGTGCCCAGGATTTCGAGGAACCGGCCGTCCCGGCGGGCGCTCTTTTCAGCGGCCACCACACGAAACACTTTGTTGTCGTGGCTGCCTTCTTTGCGGAGACGAATTACTACTGCCATGGAAAAAGGGGATGGGTTCGGATTGGGAGGGCAGGCAAAGTGCGGAGATTCCTCGCCAACGCAAGGGGTTTTTCCCGCATCCTCACCCGGGGATGGATCAGGACTCGGAGGATTCTTCCGCCGTTTCCACGGCTTCCGTCACTTCGGGCTCAGGCTTCTTCTTCGGGGTCGCCTTCTTTACCGCTTTCGGCTTGGCCTTTTCGGCGCTGGACTTGGCAGCGGTTTTTTTGCTGCGGGCCAGCCCGGCTTTGGCCAGCTCTTTCTTGCGCGCCAGATACTGCTTCCGGCGGCGGCGCTTGATACGAGATCTGAGTTGTTGTCCCATGCGATGGAGGTTGGAGAGAATGAAAGTGCGAACGTCCCGGCCAGTCAGACCGTCACCAGAGTGCCGGTCCTGCATCGACCCCAGCCTGGGGTCATGACTGCGCCAGGGGCGAGTCGGACGCGCAGGTTTCCACCGATCTCAGCGGAATCAAGGGAAAAACCCAGGCCAACTCACTGCGTGCGCATCGCATCATTCTCTCCCCAAGTCCCCTCATGCGCAGCGCGGTCGATGCCCGCACCTACAGGCGAGCCGCGAGCCCTGTAGGTGGCCGCAGTGAGG
>JAGRPD010000287.1 GCA_020439875.1 Verrucomicrobiales bacterium | reverse complement strand
GTGGTCTGGGGCGGCGAATTTGGCCGCACCCCCACCACCGAAGGCAGCGCCACCGGAGCCAAGCGCGGCCGCGATCACTCTCCCGCCGGCTACACCGTGTGGATGGCCGGCGGCGGCGTGAAAGGCGGGCAAATCATCGGCAGCACCGACGACCTCGGCTTTGTCCCCGTTGAGCGCCCCCTCTCCCCCGCCGATCTCCACGCCACCATTCTCCACGCCCTCGGCCTCGACCAGCACCGCGTCATCTACAGCCACAACAACCGCGACGAAATCCCCACCGTCTTCGGCGGCGAAGTGGTACGCGAAGTCTTCGCGTAGTGAGAGTGCAGTGTTCGCGTAATGAATCGCGAAGGGCATGCGTAATGAGTCGCGCAGGGCATGCGTAATGAGGGCGACTCGCCCTCATGGTGGGCTCGTTCGCGAATGGCCTTCTTAACACAAACCTTGCAAAGCCGCGCACCATCCCGAACCGCTCCAAACCTTCGTGTCCATTCGTGTGCATTCGTGGTTCCAAAAAACGTTCGCACCCTTCCGCCTTCTCCTCTTCAGACAACCCCTTCACTCAAAAGATCGGGGAGCCTACGCGCCCTCGGGTGGCCCGGGGCGCGCCCCCCGCGCCACGGCCCTCTTCCTCCCGCAGCCTCATCAGAATGTGAGGTCACCTCGGAGCTGCGACGATGCACGGCTCGGGAGAGCCATGCTACGGCCACGCGACCGACGCGCCGATTGCTCCCCTTTGACAATCCCCCATCGCGGTTCAACCCATCGAGAGTCGAACTTCCCCGCTTTTGACTCGCGGTGGAAGTGCCGCCATCGTGGCGTGTGTCCCACCAACCGCACAACATCCACGCCGGCACGCAGATCGTCACCACGGTCGGCGTGCATGGCAGCAACCAGGCGCTGGTGCATCCGCGTGGCGCGGTGGGCATTGTCACGCGCACGCCTTGCGGGCATGAGACGCATTTTCTGGTGCGCTTCCCCGATGGTTTTGAGGCTTCTCTGCGGCGCGATGAACTGGAGGTGCTGAAACATTTCAAAGATCGGCTCGAGGGAGGTGAGTCAAGCGGCTTCGATCTGGAACAGCACGTCATCTACCGCTGCGTGGTCGGCTCCCGCGCCTACGGGCTCGAAACCGAAGAATCCGACACCGATCTGCGCGGAGTTTACTTGGCTCCAGCCGATTTGCATTGGTCGCTCTACGGTGCGCCGGAGCAGTTTGAGGACAACGAGCAGCAAACTTGCTACTGGGAGCTGCAGAAGTTTTTGATCATGGCGCTCAAAGCCAACCCCAACATTCTCGAATGCCTCTACTCTCCGTTGGTGGAAAAGGTCACGCCCATCGGCCAGCAGCTTCTTGAAGTTCGCGACCGGTTCCTGTCGCAGATGATCTTCCAGACCTTCAATGGTTACGCGCTGAGCCAGTTCAAGAAGATCGAGCAAGACCTGCGCAACCACGGCGCCGTGCGCTGGAAACACGCCATGCACCTACTACGCCTGCTCATGTCCGGCGCGGCCACGTTGCGCGAAGGAAGCGTGCCCGTGCACGTCGGTGCTGACCGCGAAAAGCTCCTGGCCGTGAAACGCGGCGAACTAACCTGGGATCAAGTCAATGCCTGGCGGCAAGCGCTGCATCGCGACTTCGAACAAGCGCTGGTGGAAACGAAGCTGCCTGAGCGTCCCGATTATGAGGCGGCGAATACGTTGTTGTTGGACGCGAGGAAGAAATCCCGTGCAGAGGGCGATTCGCCCTCGGGGCTGCGCAAGGTCGCTTTGGATTGAGGACGAGGTTGATTTCGGCACGGGGAAACCACCTGCTTCGAGGGCAACCATCGCTCTTGCGAAGGAATCATTTTTCAACGAACGATCTGCATGAGCGCGGCAAAAGCTCTGCAACCTGTATCGTGGCGACGTATGGCAAAAGGAATCGACGACGTGAGACGACGCCTCGAACGCGCCGCTTCGGCGTTGTCGAAACTGGGGGTGCCGTACGCGGTGGTGGGTGGAAATGCCGTGGCCGCCTGGGTATCGCGGGTGGATGAGAGCGCCGTCCGCAACACGCGAGATGTGGACATTCTGCTGCGCAGAGAAGACGCGGAGCGGGCGCGTTCGGCCCTGGAGGCGGCGGGTTTTGTTTTTCGCCGGGTGGCTTCTTTGGGGAAAGCAGGAACAATGGATGTTTTTCTGGATGGCCCGGAGGCGAAGGTTCGCGACGCGATTCATGTGCTCTGGGCGGGGGAAAAACCGGTTCCCAATGCCATCGAATTCACCCCCGAGCTGAGAGAACCGGAAAGCGGCGATGGATTTGACTTGGTTCCGCTGGAAGACCTGGTGCGGATGAAGTTGATCTCGTTTCGTGACAAAGACCGAATGCACCTGCGCGACTTGCTTGCCGTGGAACTGATTGACGAAAGCTGGTTGGACCGGTTTCCGCCGACGTTGGCCGATCGCCTCCAGGTCATCCTCGACGATCCTGACGGCTGACCATGACCCTCGACCCACGCCTTGACCGCATCACGTCGGCGCAGCCGTATCCGCTCCTGTTTGCCACGATCAGCGGCGCGCATTTGTATGGCTTTCCATCGCCGGACTCGGACTTTGATTTGCGCGGCGCGCATGTGCTGCCTCTGACCGAGGTGATTGGATTGGACGCTCGGGATGAGACCGTGGAGGACAGCCGCATCATTGAGGGCCTTGAGATGGACATTGTGTCCCACGACGTGAAGAAGTTCTTTGGTCTGCTTTTGAAAAAAAACGGCTACGTGCTCGAGCAGCTCCACTCGCCACTCATTGTCCGCACCACATCGGAGCACGCGGAACTCAAGGAGATCGCGAAGGGCTGCGTCACCCGGCATCACTCGCACCACTACTTTGGCTTTGCGGAGACGCAGTGGAACCTGTTTGCCAAGGAATCTCCGCGCCGCGTGAAACCTCTGCTGTATGTGTATCGCGTACTACTGACTGGCATCTGGCTCATGCGAACTGGCGAGATTGAAGCCAATCTCGTCACGCTGAATGAGAGCTTCGAACTGCCCTGGTTGCCGGATTTGATCGCCCGAAAACGAGGCGGCCCAGAGCAATCCACACTGCAGGACGACGACCTGGCCTTTCATCAAAGGGAATACGAACGCCTGCGCGCCGAACTCCAAGCCGCGCACGACGCCAGCGCCCTGCGCGAAGCCCCGGACGAAGCGAGCCGCGCCGCATTGAACGACCTGCTGGTGCGGGTGCGGTTGAAACACGGACGATGAGACTGCTCCAAGGAGCAGGTGAAGATGCCATCCCACTTGGTCTCCTTCGTTGACATCCCCTCTTCAGCGTTGATCTTTCCGGCGCTGTGACATCAGCGCAAGCCCATGAGTCCATCCTCACGCCCGCCCGTCCGCCACTTCGAGACCGATCCGAAGAAGCTGCTGGCCGCGCGCTTGAATGCGCCCAAGCACTCCTTGGCCGTTGCCAGGGCGAAAGTTTCGGCTGGTCTCGCCGCCAGAAAAGAGAGGGGTTTCTCCATGACCAATTAGCGCTTTTGCGAGCCTTTGCTGGGGACGATTCCGTTCCGGGTGAATGCATTGGCGCAGGCGGGGAGCATTCGGTGTGGTGCATGGAAAACGGAACCCACGTATCCAAATACACGATTCACGGCCAATTCGGTTATGTGGTGGACCAGCAAAACGACAATCGGTCCAACAAGTTATATCTTCGTCCGGCGCTGCCGTCCGAGTATCTCCTGCGCCTCGGAACTCAAAACGTGATCTTCGGCGACGCCATCACGCTCCAGGGCATTCGAACCGGATCTCCACCCTCGATCATCACCGCGCAACCCTACGCGGATGAAGGCCGCCCGTCCCAAGACGAAGTGAACAGCTTTCTCCAGCAATGCGGTTTCATCCGCTTGCCAAATGCCATGATGATGAGCCAGTTCGCCGACAAACCCTTCTGGTGGCGACCCGACGACGACGTGATCGCAGGCGACTCCAATCCTGAAAACTTCAGCCGCATCGACGACGAGATCATCGTCCCCATTGATGCCATCGTGCATCCCTATCCACGATCCCTCATTGAGTCCACCGCTCGCCAAAACGGGGTGAGCTTGGAAAAAATCACCGAAATCGAAGCGCAATTTTACGAGTAATTTCACGGAGGAATAGCCTCTGGAAGTCCTCAACCCGAAGCTGGAACGGCCAGTTGCGAAGCCGCATGCGAAACCATCCCTCCCTATTCACTTCGCTTCCTTCACACCAAAACGGAACAGCCATTCGTGCACTTCGGGATTGGCGAAAACTTGGCCGACGATGCCGTGACCGCCGGTGTCGTACTCGGTGTAGCGGCAGTCCTTTTCCCGTTTGAGCGCCTCGGCCAAATTGCGCGAGTAGGCCACTTCGACCCGCGGGTCATCGGCGGCATGATGCAGCCAGATCGGCGACTTTTTAAAGGTCGGCGCCGAGCTCGGATCGGTGCAACCGGCGACGGCCACTCCGGCGGCGAAAAGCTTCGGATGCGTGTTCATCAGGTGGCAGGTGCCGAAGCCTCCCATCGAATAACCGACCGCATAAACGCGATCCTCATCAATCGGCAGGTTTTTGATCAGATCCTCCACCAGCTCGATGGCCTCCATTCCCGGCGGGTTGTTCCACGCTGTACCTTCGCCACCGTAGGGCTGGTATCCGAGCGGCGCCACCACGATGCAGGGATGCGCCTCCTGCGCGGTCGGGTCGGTGAACGACTTCATCCATCCACCCACCTGCTTGCCGTTCTCCGCATTCTGGCTGCGGCCATGCAGGGCGAGCACCAGCGGATACTTCTTCCCGGCATCGAGATTTGTGGCACCGAAGAGGGCAAAAGGCAGGTTCCCCTTTTGCGACAACGCCCAGTCGCCCGTCAAAAGGTCCGCGTAGGGGCCTTCCACAGGTTTGCCCGGCTGCTGGGCGCGTTCCTTGACCCAGGCTTGGTCTTCCGGAGAGAGTTTGTCGAACCCGAGGGTGAAGCTCCGTCCGTCAGGCAGTTTGATGGACACACCCGTGGCGGTGGAACTCACGTATTCCGCCGTGATCTGCCGCCCGTCCGACGAAGTCCAAGTGCGGGGTTCGGCACAGGCAAGAATTGGCGCAAGAACGATCAGGGTGGTTAGCTTCAAGTGCTTCATCTGAGATACCGGTTGATATTGCGATTCTGAAACCTGTCCGCTCGCCCTGAGCCGAGCCAAGGAATGCAGAGACGTCAGGTGCGGCGGTGGTGGGCGTGAGTACTTGCGGAAGATCCTGTTCCTGGTGGGTGAGCAATACAATCCTAAAACACACCCGCCTTAAGGATTTGTTCTTTCCGCTGTCTCATCGAGCAGCGTCTGATGGCCGATTTGAGGTGAACTCGCGACGAAATGCCGCTGGATTTTTACGAAGTCGAGCCGTGAATGGACGGATCCTTCGAGTTCGCGATCCTTGATTTTTTTAATGGCGGAAGGAGGCGGAGATGAGGCAAGATGCGGCGCATGAAAACCTTGCTGTTGTGTTTGGTCTTGGGCGGCATGGCTGGCCTGCTTGGGTGGCTGCTGGCGCGGCCGAATCCAGCTGCGGTCGAGCTGGCTCAAACGCGGGAAGCGCTGACGAACGCGCAATTGAAGATTGAGAGTTTGGAGGCGGATCTGGAACGCTCACAGCGAACGCTGCAAAAAAAGGCGGGGGCGGAAGCGAAGCTGAAGGCCGAACCGTTTGTGGCCCCAGGAACGGCGGTAGCAGCGGATAGCCTTCCAGCGTTGCCTTCGGCGCTGAAGGAGCCAGGAGAAGGAGGCATGGGGGCGGCACTGACAAAGATGATGGAATCTCCGGGCATGAAGAACATGATTCGCAGCCAGCAGGCGGCGGTGATACAAATGCAATACGGAAAGCTGATGGATCAGTTTCAGCTCACTCCCGAGGAGCGGGAGAATTTTGAGACGCTGCTGTTAGATCGACAAATGGCCCAGGTGGAAATGGGAATGAAGCTGATGAAGGAGGGCATCAGCGAGGAGGAACGCCAAGCGGCGGTGGATGAGATGAAACGTTACCAAGAGGCGTCCACAGCGGCGATCCGCCAGTTTCTCAATGATGACGGGGACTTTGCGACATTTCAGCATTGGGAAAAAACCGCGCCAGATCGGATGATGATGGAAATGATCGGGCGGGGGATTTTCACCGGATCCGACAAGTCTCTCAGCGCGGAGCAGGAGACGCAGCTTATCGATCTCATGATGGATGCGCGGACGCAGACTCCGGCACCGGGTACACCGCGCATGCCGGATCCGCTGAACCCGGGCGTTGTGGGTCCCGAGGAGGTGGAGGCGATCTTGCAAGCACAGGCGCGGCAGGGCCAGCGCGTGCTGGATCAGGCCGCGAGTTTTCTCTCAACACCGCAGCTCGAAGCGCTGAAAGCCTACCTGGAACAGCAGGCCAACATGACGGCTACCGGCTTGCACATGTCCTCCACACTGCTGAAGGGGAAGGAGCGATGAGGGACAACAGCGATCTCGAGAGTGCCGAGGTTCCCTCTGCATCCCGCATTAGGAACTGCGAATGCCTGAATTCGTAGCAGCGATACTCCTGTCGCCGCCACCCTCGTTCATGGCGGCAAATGTGTCGCGCTTCCGACATGACATCTCATGACAAGCTCGCTCCCTTGCCAACGTACTGTCAGGCTGTGACTCGACGCACCGCCGTTTTCCTCTCCTGCAGCCTGATCCCGCTCGCCGCCGGGCTCGGGCACGCGGCGGCACCGGCGGAGGCTTTGGAGCATTTCGAGCGCGAGGTGCGGCCGCTGCTCATCGACAACTGTTACGAGTGCCACAGCGCGGAAAAAAAGATCAAGGGCGGCCTGCGGCTCGACCATCGCGCGGGTTGGGAAACCGGCGGCGACTCGGGGCCGGCCATCGTGCCCGGTGATGCCGAGACCAGCCTCATCGCCCGCGCCATTTCCTACACCGACCGCGATCTGAAAATGCCGCCGAAGCGCAAGCTCAGCGAATCCCAAATCGAAACGCTGCGCCAGTGGATCGTCAACGGCGCCGTCGATCCGCGCGACGAAGCCCCCCTGGCCGACACGGCAAAAACGAAGCGTGAGATCCCCTCCACCCTCTGGTCCTTCCAACCACTCGCCCAACCCACACCCGAGACCCGCGCGCCCAAGGTCTCCGACCCCACCTGGCCGCGCGATCCCATTGATCACCATCTCCTCGCCGCCATGGATGAGGCGGGGATTCAGCCTGTGAACGATGCCGCGCCTGAAGCACTCCTCCGCCGGATCCACTTCGATCTCACGGGCCTGCCACCCGCTGCGGAAGACCTTTCGTCATTCGCCAATCGTCATTCGTCATTGGCCGACATCGTCGATACCCTCCTTGCCACCCCCGCCTTCGCCGAGCGCTGGGCGCAGCATTGGCTCGACATCACTCGTTTTGCCGAGAGCTCCGGCGGTGGTCGCACCCTGCCGTTCAAGGACGCCTGGCGCTTCCGCGATTACGTGATCGAGTCAATCCATCACAACGTGCCGCTCGACCAAATGATCGTCGAACAAATCGCGGGCGATCTGCTTGCAGCCGACTCCAACGCCGAACGCCGCCGCCAGCTCAGCGCCACCGCCTTTCTCGCCCTCGGCCCCACCAACTACGAGGAGCAGGACAAAGGCATGCTGCGCATGGACATCATCGACGAGCAGCTCGAGGTCATCGGCCGCAGCTTCATGGGCATGACCCTCGGCTGCGCCCGCTGCCACGACCACAAGTTTGATCCCGTCACCACGCGCGATTACTACGCCCTGGCCGGCATCTTTCGCAGCACCCAAACCCTGCGCAACTACACCGACAACGTCGCCCATTGGGTGGACACCGCGCTGCCGCTCGACGAGGAACTGGAGCAAGCACTCAAAGCCAAAGAAGCCCGGCTTGCGTCACTGAAATCGGACCTCGAAGCCGTCAAGGCCAGGATCAAGGAACTGCAACCCGAGGCCGATGCCCTGCCGAAACGCAAGCCCATCGCCCCGGAGGATTTGCCCGGCCTCGTCATCGACGACTCCCAGGCCGAGCGCGTCGGACCATGGGTCGAGTCCACCCATTTTCCGAGTTATGTCGGCACCGGTTACATTCACGATGGCAGCAGCGCCAAAGGCGAGTGCACCGCCACCTTCACCCCGCAGATTTCGGAAGCCGGCGTTTATGAAGTGCGCGTCGCCTACACCGCTGCGGACGGCCGGGCGCAGAAAGTGCCCATTCAAATTCTGCACGCGGATGGCGAGGAAGAACTCTTCATCGACCAAAGCCAAACGCCTCCCATCGACGCGCGCTTTATTTCGCTCGGCCGTTACCGTTTTGAAAAAGACGGCGCCGGTTTCATCCTCGTCTCCAACAAAGGCACCCAAGGCGTCGTGACCCTCGACGCCGTGTGGTTGCTCGGCGGAGACGAACTCGCCCGCGAGGACAAAACTCGCGCCGCGCTCAGCAATGCCGATCTAACCGCCGCCCTCGATGAGCAGCGCCGTCTGCAAAAGGAAATCAAAACCACCGAATCCACCGGTCCGCAGCGTCAGGAGACCATGAGCGTGCTCGAAGACGAAGCGCCCGCCGACTGCCCCATTCACATCCGCGGCAACATCCGCAACCTCGGCCCCTCCGTGCCGCGCGGCTTCATTCAAGCCGTGGCTCTCAAAGACGCACCGGTGATTCCCTCCGACCAAAGCGGACGACTTCAGTTCGCCGAATGGATCACCCGCAGCGACAACCCGCTCACCGCCCGCGTGCTTGTGAACCGGGTGTGGATGCATCTCTTCGGGGAAGGACTGGTGCGCAGCGTGGACAACTTCGGTGCCAGCGGCGAGCTGCCCAGTCACCCGCTGCTGCTCGATCATCTCGCGCACGATTTCATCGCGGATGGATGGAATCTCAAAAACCTCATCCGCCGCCTCGTGCTCACCCGCGCCTATCAGCTCGCCAGTCTTCCTGCAGACGACACCGACTGGCGCAAGGCCCGGGAGATCGATCCGGAAAACAAGCTGCTGTGGCGCGCCCACCGTCGCCGACTCGACGCGCACGCCCTGCGTGACACCATGCTCACGGTCAGTGGCAAAATGGACACCACCTTCATGGGACCCAACGTCCAGGCGGACTCGGTCGATTCCAACAGCGGTGCCGCGCAGAACCTCGAATACGACTACGTCTTCCAGGACACGCGCCGCAGTCTCTACACCCCCGCCTTCCGCAACAAGCGGCTGGAGATGTTCGAGGTCTTCGACTTCGCCGACATCAACGGCCCCATCGGTCAGCGCACCCGCAGCACCATCGCCCCACAGGCGCTGTACTTCCTGAACCACCCCTTCGTCATCCAGCAAAGCCGCGCCACCGCCGAACGCCTGCTCGCCGACACCGCCCTCACCACCGGCGACGCCCGCCTAGCCTGGCTCTGGCACAGCCTCCTCGGCCGCGCTCCCACACCGACGGAACACCAGCGTGCAATCGACTTCGTCACCGTTTCTGCCGCCGACGATCATGGGCAGCAACTCGAAAACTACACCCAGCTCATCCAAACCCTGTTCGCCACCGCCGACTTTAGGTTCTTGGATTGACGGGTCCTTATTTGTGACACAAATTTGTGTCACATGAACCGCACATCCATCCGGGAGCTCAAGCATTCTACTTCCCAGGTTCTGGAGAAGGTGCGTCTGGGTGAGAGTCTTGAGATCACCCGGCACAATGAAGTGGTGGCGGTGCTGAGTCCTCCCAACCGCAAGGGTTCGGGTCGGATTGCCCGACCTGATTTTGCCCAACGTTTGAAGGATCAGTGGGGTGATCGCGTGTTGTCGAAGACGACGACGGAGGTGATTCGGGAGGAACACGGGGACCGATGACCTACGCGGACACGGGTTTCGTTTGCTCGCTGCTGGCACCGGATGCCAATACCGCTGCGGCGGTCAAGCGCATGCGCAGCCAGAAACTGCCTCTGGCGTGGACTTGGCTGCACGAGGTCGAGTTTCGAAATGCCGCCCGACTGCGTGTGTTCCAAAACGAGATGTCTCAAGCCGAGGCCGATCGGACCTTGCAAACTCAACTCGCTGATCTGGCGGCAGGGGTTTACAGCCGGTTGCTCCCCGACCAAACGGCCCTGCTCTCCGAGACGGAACGACTCAGCGCCCAACACAGCGCCAGGATCGGCACACGCTCGCTCGACGTGCTTCATGTGGCGGCTGCGCTGGTTCTCGGGGCGACAGAATTCCTCACGTTCGACAAGCATCAGGCGAAGCTGGCGAAGGCCGCCGGACTGCGTGTGCCGATTTTGGCGAGCCAAGTTCCTTAGCGCCCAAGGAGGAATGATCCCGCACGCAGGGACGCTCCCTCTGCTCAAAACGGGGACGGCCAGAGGCCATCCCTCCTTGATGTGGCCCTCTCGATAAACTGCCTCCACCATTCCCGTTAATCTTCACCAATCCTCTCCATCCTGTCTCCAAAAACGTCCATGCCCACCCGACGCCAGCTTCTCCAGACTTCCGCCTGCGGGTTCGGATCACTGGCGTTTTCGGCGCTGGCTTCGGAGCAAGCCAAGGTGGCGAATCCTTTGATGCAGCGAAAGCCGCATCATCCGGCGCGGGCGAAGCGGGTGATTTTCCTGTTCATGGCCGGCGGGGTGAGCCACGTCGATTCGTTCGACTACAAGCCGCTGCTGGAGGAAAAGGACGGCGTGGCGTTCGACTTTGACGACGCGCGCTCGGTGGCGAAGACGGGGATGGGCGCATCGATGCGGGTGATGAAGCCACTTTGGGAATTCAAGCAGCGCGGCGAGAGCGGCCACTGGGGGTCCGAGTTGTTCCCTCATATGATGTCGCAGATGGACGAGCTGTGCCTGGTGAAGGGCATGCACACCCAGGGCGTGGCGCACGGTCCGGCGACGTTGTTCCTCCACACCGGCACCACCAATTT
>JAGRPD010000286.1 GCA_020439875.1 Verrucomicrobiales bacterium | reverse complement strand
CGACGAGTGAGACGACGATTCCGCCCCAGTCACCTCACCACCCAGTCACCTCATCGCCACTCGGACCAGCTTGACCACCGCCCCGGCGGCGCTACGCTGAGCTTGCATGTCTCTCGAAGCCACCCTCCATACCGCCGTCGATCAAGGCCACCTCCTCCCCGCCGCTGAGGAAAACATCCTCGCCCTCCTCGCAGCCTCCAGCAATCCCGTCTATCGTGCCTCCATTGAGGAACTCGCCACCGGCAATCACTGGTCCGAGCTGAACGACCGCTTTTTCCAGAAACTCAAATTCGGCACCGGCGGACTGCGAGGCCGGACCATCGGCAAGATCGTCACCCAAGCCGAACGCGGCAACGCCAGCCCCGATCAACGACCCGAATTCCCCTGCGTCGGCACCAACGCGATGAACTTCTTCAACGTCGGCCGCGCCACCCGCGGACTCATCGCCTACATCCACGCCTACCGCCAAAAAGCAGACCTGTCCGGTCGCCCCAAAATCGTCTTTTCCCACGATACACGCCACTTCTCGCCCGAATTCGCCCGTTTCTGTGCCGACATCGCCCTCGCTCTCGGCGTCGATGTGTTTTTGTTCGATGGCTGCCGAGCCACCCCCGAGATGTCCTTCGCCGTCCGGGAATTGCGCGCCGACGCCGGCGTCATGCTCACCGCCTCCCACAACCCACCGCACGACAACGGCTTCAAAGTCAATTTCAACGACGGCGCAGGCATCGTCGAACCCCACGCCTCCGGCATCATCGCGGAGGTCAACGCCATCGCCGATGAGAGCTTCGATCCCCTACCCCAGGATCAACGCGGCAGCCTGACCTTGCTCGGTTCGGAAATGGATGAGACCTACCTCTCCCGAGTGCAGACCATGATGCTGCGCCCCGAGCTGCTGCAGGATCCCAAGGCTAAAGCGTTGAAAATCGTCTTCACCGCCCTGCACGGCACCGGCGGAGTCCTCGTGCCCACCATCCTTCAGCGTCTCGGTTTCAACTTCCTCACCGTACCCGAGCAGGACGTCCGCGATGGCCGCTTCCCCACTGTCGAATCTCCGAACCCCGAAAACGCACCCGCCCTGCAGATGGCCGTCGATTTGGCCAACCGCGAAGGCGCAGACATCGTCATCGGTACCGATCCCGATTGCGATCGCATGGGCGTCGGCGTTCGCAATCAAGCCGGAGAAATGGTCCTGCTCACCGGCAATCAAGTCGGCTCCCTAATGGCCTGGTATCGCATCAAAACCATGACCGATCTCGGCATCCTCACCGACGCCAATCGCTCCCACGCCGTCCTGCTGAAAACCTTCGTTACCAGCCCCATGCAAGACGCCATCGCCCACCAGGGCGGCATCGGCTGCGTCAACACCCTCACCGGCTTCAAGTGGATCAGCTCCAAACTCCAAGGCTACGAAGAAGCCCTGCCCGCCGACATCCTCGCCCGCTATCGCGACCTCACCCCTGCAGAGTCCCGTGCCGCCCGCCTGCAACACAGCAAATTCCTCGTCTTCGGCGGCGAGGAAAGCTACGGCTACATGGGGGACGACTTCAGCCGCGACAAAGACGGCAACGGAGCCGTCATCATGTTCGCTGAACTCGCCGCCTACGCCGCGAGCCGCGACCTCACCGTCGCCGGTCTGCTCGACGAAGTTTATGCCCAGGTCGGCTATTTCCTCGAGGTCAATAAGAGCAAAGTCTTCGAAGGAGCCGAAGGCGCAGCCCGCATCGCCAGCCTCGCCACCAGCTACGCCGAGCAGCCTCCCACCGCAGTGGATGGCCAGCGCGTCACCCAGGTGCGGAACTTCAACGCCGACGTCATCTTTGATGAAGAAGGCGTGCAGGTGCCCAAAGAAAAAATGATTTTCGTGGACCTGGAGGACGGACGCAGCTTCGCCGTCCGCCCCTCCGGCACGGAGCCCAAAATCAAATACTACATGTTTGGCCGCCAGCTCCCCTCGGACGGACGCAGCTTCACCCCCGAGGAACTCGCCGCCGCCAAAACCCAAGTCGCCGCCTCCCTTCAGTCCATGTGGCAGTGGATCGAGGCCGATGTGGATCAACGCCTAGCTTGATCCACCTCGCCATGGTCCTTCGCACCCTCGCCCAACAACCGCCCTTCACCACCAAGGATGGCTCCACCATCCGCAGCATCCTCGACACCGCCAACGCGCCGGTTCAAAACCAAAGCCTCGCAGAAGCCACCCTCCCGCCCGGCACCGCCACCCAACGTCACTACCACCAGCGCAGTGAGGAATTCTACTTCATCCTCGAGGGCACCGGCACCATGGAGATCGACGGCGAAACTCGCCCCGTCTCCCCCGGCGACGCCATCCTCATCCCACCCGGCACCTGGCACCAACTCACCGCCGACCCCGGCGCGACCACCCTCCGCCTCCTCTGCTGCTGCGCCCCACCCTATTCTCACGACGACACCTATTTCAGCTGAAATCGGGCATCCAACCTTCATTCAACGGGGAGAAGCAGAACCCTGTGTGGTCGATCACGCAACCACCAAGCAGGCAGACCCAGCCCAACCGTTGATCATCCGCAGAGCGGGTTGAACTCCCGCAGCTCGCCGTCGAGCAAGTCGCCAAAAAAACAAACGCAATCGTCATTCGTCATTCGTCCTTGCGGCAATCCCACGCCGCTAATCGAACTCGACGGCACCAAAAACATTGCCGTGATCCGTCATCGCCACCGCCGGCATCCCCAGCTCTTTGGCACGCTTCATCAGGTCCGGAATCCAGACCGCGCCATCCAGGAGCGAGTATTCGGTGTGGAGATGGACAAAGGAGTCGGGCATGAGCCAGCGCCAGCATAGGGGCTGAGGCTGCGGGAAGGGCTTTTTGCCACTTTGAACGGATCGAATGGCGATGCGTCAGTCACAGCGCACGACGCGCCGGAGATCCCCTCAAATCGATTCCCGGCGGCGGTTGAACCGACTTTTTCACTGCGGATTCACCCTCCTGGCGCTTGTTATTTAACTTTACCTAATCACCTGGGTTGGGCTACTCTTGGGGCATGGCCGACAACTCCAAGATCGAATGGACCGACGCTACCTGGAACCCCGTGCGCGGATGCACAAAGATCAGTCCAGGCTGCGCCCATTGTTACGCCGAAACCTTTGCCGAACGCTGGCGCGGGATCAAAGGCCATCCCTTCGAGTTCGGCTTCGATCTCCGTCTGGTCCCTGAAAAACTGGCCGACCCGCTCAAGTGGTCCATTCCCCGACGCATCTTCGTCAACTCGATGAGCGACATGTTTCACGAAGGCATCCCCAAAGACTACATCGCCAAAGTGGCCGCCATCATGCGCATCGCCGACTGGCACATCTACCAGGTGCTGACCAAAAGGCCCGCTCGGATGGAAAGGCTGCTCAAAGGCCGCCTCATGGATGATCCGCATCTTGGCTCGACTCGGAGTCAAACCTGACGAGCCCGGCAATTCTTGGAAGGAATTGCTCCTCGGACTTTCCCAAGGCCCCTTTTTCGAATCCCTGTCAGAGAGCAGCCTGAACACTCTGCGTACTCTTACCAACGCGTTCGGTCCTCCGATTGGCCTTTCCAGAGGCGAACAATCCCGCATCCTCAGCGCATTCGCCGATCAACGTCAGTGGCCCTGCGTCCTGCAGCTCCTGGTAGAAGGCCTCGCTCCTGAGAAGACCGAGCAGCTGCTTGAGCAGTTTCTCATCTTCTTCTCTCAAGACCGCGTTCCCCTCAATCTGCTGCGCAGCTTCCTCCGCCTACGACCTCTTGCCCCGAATGCTCGTCTGGCCCTCCACCGGCCCGTGTTGACCTGGGCCGTGATTGCCGAGGACGATCTCCTTTTGGAAAACTTGTTAGCCCAGAAGGCTCCTCTTGACGCCGCCGATGACGAAGGCAGAACCGCTCTCATCTGGGCAGCCCTTTGCCAAAACAAAAAGCTCTACCAGCGACTCATCGACGCTGGATCTAACATTCACCCCAGAGATACGACGGGGCGCAACGCGCACGATTGGGTCACTCTTCTCTCTACC
This sequence comes from Verrucomicrobiales bacterium, assembly GCA_020439875.1. Lineage (GTDB taxonomy): Bacteria > Verrucomicrobiota > Verrucomicrobiia > Verrucomicrobiales > Verrucomicrobiaceae > JAGRPD01. The sequence continues at coordinate 1,152 of JAGRPD010000286.1, read as the reverse complement.
ACGGCTCGAGAACCTCAGGTGAAAATCACCGATCTGCTCTCACATCGCCAACTTCTTCTTGCCACCACCCCATCGAGCTTCGCTTCTCGTCTCAAAGATAGCCCCCAAAAACTCGGTGAACTATGGCTCAGTTCTGCCGACCTTGATCGCGAAGATCTCATCCCTCCTCTCCTCCAGGCCACCCTTCAGCAATCCGATTCGATTGCGCTCCTCACAACTGCCATCCATGACGCGCTGCTCGCGGACACAACCCACTTCGCTACCACCTTGTTTCGGTCCTTGGATTCGACACTCCAGCAAACAATTATTGAGAATCATGCCCACAAGATGGACTCGATCTTCGATTCAGCACCCATCCCAATCCTCGCTTGGCATGAAGCGATCTGGAAGACCCATCTATGGGATCCTCAATCCGCGATCGAATGGAGCATTCTCTGGACCGCAGGAATCCGTCTGCATCACGCTTCAACGCTGAAGGCAGTCGCTCAAACTGAAAACTTTCCCCGCCTCAATCTGATGACCCTTCCTGCAGGTTTCCAGTCAGACCCCTTTTCCAGTATTTTCAATGATCATTCCACGACCTTTCCCTCGCCTTTTATCGACGCTCTCCCCTGGATATCGGTCGATGATTTCGAAGTAGTGGTTGGCAAAGCAGGTCCCGATTTCTCAAAGACTCAACCCCTCTTTCTGCCGCTCTGCCTTCTCTATTCCGCCAAATTAGGTCGGCTTGATCTGGTCCGTTGCTTGATCGAGTCCTATGGTATCGATACCAACTCGGCCATCAAACTTCCGCTCCATACGTCCACCAAAAAAGTCCCCCAAACGCCCATCGCCTTAGCTCTCCAACATCAGCATTCCACCGTGATCCAATATCTCTTGAAGCGCGGTGCCCAACCCACAGGGTTCGACGAACAGGGGCGCTCTCCCATCCTTATCGCTGCCGCAACCGGCCAGCTCTCACTTCTTCAGCGGTTCGTCGCAGCGGGAGCTTCACTGGAAGACACCAACTCCAATGGCCAATCTGCTCTACACCTCGCTGCGAGGGGAGATCATCGTGAGGTGGCTGCTTGGCTCATTTCCCGAGGCCTCTCCCTCAACGCTGAATCGAGTGCCCACCTTCTCCCCGAACACGAAGCGTTGGATCACAGTCAC
>JAGRPD010000285.1 GCA_020439875.1 Verrucomicrobiales bacterium | reverse complement strand
ACCAGGTGCTGACCAAAAGGCCCGCCCGGATGGAAAAACTGCTCAAAGGCCGCCTCAGCGATGCTGCCGCCGCTCCCCACATCTGGTGGGGTGTCACCGTCGAAAACCGCAAACACGGCCTCCCCCGCATCGACGCCCTGCGTCGCACCGGGGCCGCCATGAAGTTCCTCTCCATCGAGCCCCTCATCGAAGACCTCGGCCCGATCGATTTGAGCGGCATCGACTGGGTCATCGTGGGCGGCGAGAGCGGCCCCGGCGCGCGCCCACTTGAACCCCAGTGGGTCACCTCCATTCAGCAGCAATGCCAGGAGAAAGGCATTCCCTTCTTTTTCAAACAGTGGGGCGGAGTGCAGAAAAGCCGCTTTGGACGCGAGCTGAACGGCAGGACCTACAGCGAGTTCCCCAAAACCGCGCCCCGGTCACCCCGCGCCTCGAACGACCGTCGCCGCGCATTCGCGCTGGCCCAATCTGAGCTTGAAACGATGTAAAACCTCTCTGCCATGCCTGCCTAAGAGATCGAACACAAGCCTTACTCCGAGGGCACTCTGGTAAAGCTGGACATCTTCAAACTCTACGCCCGCGCATGGTTGCCCGTTTTCACCGCACGACCAGATCCCCAATGGAAGCGCCTACACATTTTTGACTTCTTTGCAGGTGAAGGACGCGATTGCAGAGGCACTCCCGGCAGCCCCACATTGATCCTCAAGGAAATCAAAGAGCGGTCAGGTGACATCTGCAGCAAAGGGTTAAGAGTCACCTTCACAGCCTGTGATCTCAGAGCCGATAAGGTCGCATCTCTTCAACACTACCTTGAGGCTGAACATGGTATCCCCCAGTGGCTCACGTTTGACGCCAGACCTGGAGAGTTTGATACAACCTTCGCTCACTATCTCCCGATTTTGCAGGACCCCAATACTGCCCGCCTTGCCTTTCTCGATCAATATGGATTCAAGGAAGTCGATGCAAACGTCTTCGCTGCGCTCACCACTTGTCCCACCACAGACATTCTGTTCTTTATCAGCACTCAGCATCTCCATCGTTTTGCTGATCATCCCACCATCCGCAAATACATGGAGTTTGATCGTGCAGGCGACTACTACCACGCCCATCGCGCCATCCTTGAGTGGTATCGCTCCCAGGTCCCGAAAGGCACAGAATACTACCTCGCACCGTTCTCATTTCGCAAAGGCAGCAACATCTACAGCCTCATTTTCGGAAGCGGGCACCCGCGAGGCATGGAGCAATTTCTCAACGTCGCGTGGCAGAAAGACAAGTTGAATGGCGAAGCCGACTACGACCTCAACCGCGAAGACTTCCGCGACATCGAGCCTTATCTGCCGATGATCGACATGTTTGGCAAACCCAAGAAAAAACAGATCTTCGAGGCTGCCCTTGAGAAGGCCATTCGCGACGGTGAACTCACGACGGAAACCGCCCTCTACCTTTACTGCCTTGAGAACGGCATGTTGCCGAATCATGCCTCGCCAGTGCTGAGCAAGCTCAAGCAGGATGGCGTCGTCGAATGCGCCTTTATGACGCCGCGACGGGAAAGCCTGAAGACACCAAGGGCCTTTCGAGTTCTTTCCTGAGTGTCGATGACGATCATACCACCTTTTCATGTGTCCACATGACTCGCCAGCCTCGCGTCTTCATCTCCCGCACCTCTGCCGGGCTGGCAGCCCTCGCAGAGCGAGACGCCGAGGTTCTCCGCCAGCGGGGCAGCGCGATCTCTGTGAGGCGGCTGCGGAGGCTCCTGGGAAGCCCCTCCGGCAGAATCGTGGGCATTTTATCGGCGCATCACGCGCTCCCCGGCTCACAGAGCCGAGCTACAGACGCGCTTCGTTCCGACTCACAGAGCAGACCTGCCCGCCATGCAGACCTTCATCGAAGGCATCATGAAGCAGCTCGGCGAAGGTGCGATCTATCGGGTCAAGCTCCGGCCCGACACCACCGACTTCCATGGCGACATCGCCATCGCCCACGGCGAAAGCGATGAATCCGTGACCTTCGGCAACGGCAAGAGCATCGCCTACGTGACGAAATGGACGGCAGTGCTGAAGAAGGTGGACGGCGCCTGGAAGGCCGCGCGTCTGCATGTCTCGCTGAACCCCATCGACAACCCGATCATCACCCTGCAGCAAGGCCTGCTGCGCTGGGTGTGGGCCGCGGGCGGGGCGGTCAGCGGGATTGTGGCGCTGCTGATCTTCCGGCTGCTGCGGCGGACGGGAAAGCAAGGCTGAGAGCAGCCTGCTGCCGTCACGGCGCTTCGCCCAACAGCTGCCGCACGGTGGGCTCGATGGCTTCGGCCCAGATCCGGTAGCCTTTTTCATTGGGATGCAGGAAATCAGGCATGATGTCCCGGGTGATGAGGCCTTCCGGAGTCAGAAAGCGGGCGCCGATGTCCAGGTAGGTGATGCCGTTTTTCCCGTGCAGGGCAGCAAGGATGGCATTGACCGCGGCCAGTTTGTCTCGCTGCGGGCCGGGCTTTTCTCCGCGCGGAAAGATCCCAAGGAGCAGGATCCTGGCGGAGGGCAGCCGATGGTGCAGTTCCCCGGTGATGGCGGTGATGCCCGCCGCAATGTCTGGCGCGGTGCAGGTAGCGCTGTTGTTCGTGCCGATTATCAGGACGACGAGCCTGGGCGAGATGCCATCGACCGCGCCATGCTGCAGGCGCCAGAGCACGTTCTCCGTCTTGTCCCAACCAAAGCCCAGGTTCCCCGCCTGGCGCGGCGCGTAGAATTCGTCCCAGGTGTTCTTGCCGCGCAGGGCGTAGCTGTCGAATTTTTCGCCGCCGAAGAAGTGGATGATGGAATCTCCGATGAAAAGGATCTGCGGTTGCCTTTGCTTGACCGCCGCGGAGGTCAGCTGATGGCGTTTTTCCCAATCGTACTGCGGCCAGCTGCGATCCTGGGTGACCGGCACCACCGTGCTGGGCAGCGGGGTGTGACCGGCGAGCGGCTCAAAGGTTGCCACTGCCACCGGGCCCATGGTTTTGCGATCCTGTGAAAAGGCCCGCGCCCGGACAGTGCCGCCGCAAGCGAGATCCACAGGGGCCAGGTACGGGTTCGATTTGGCGGTGGGATCGGTGCCATCAAGCGTGTAAAAAAGGCGCCCCTTTCCCTTCAAGGTGACCAGACCGGCGGCATCCCGCTGAAGGGAGGGGGCAGCCAGGGTCTGCTGCGCCGGTGGTGCCGCCTGCTGACTGCGGGCGGCGGGGGCGCAAAGGAGGATTGCTGCAATGAGGATGAGGCGCGAGAAGATCTGCATGGCGCGATGGATAGCGGCGCTAGCAGGGCTTGTCGATCCATCTCTCGCAGAGAAAATTTCTATTTTCCGCAGACCTGGGTTCTAACATCAAGTCTGGGATAAGAAGCCAGGGCCGACGATCCAAAGCTTCCAGGTCCTGCGTAAAAACGAGACCGACGACATCCGCAAGAATCATTTCGAGCAGACCCCATTCAACCTCGACACATCTCATTTCTCCATGGCAGACTCCTCAACGATGCGCTGGATCAACTGGCTTGGAATCCTTTTTCCCTTCTTCTCTGGAGAGGCGGCTCAAAATCCGAATCCACTTCTCCCCCAAAGTCCGCAAACGCTCATCGAGTCCATACAACGGTCGGATTTTGCTTCAGCATCCCGATTCTTAGCAACTGAGCGACAACGCGACGACACTTCATGGCGTCAGCTTCACCTCTTGCATCTTTCGTCCGAGCATTCTTGGATTCGTGATATCAATCTTCCTCCTGCTGAAAAGTTCGTTCGCGAACTCGTCGAAGCCGGAATCTCCCTGCACGATAGAAACGAGGAGGGACGAACACCCTTATTGCACGCTGTCAGGTTCCACAACTCATGGATGATCCGCATCTTGGCTCGACTCGGAGTCAAACCTGACGAGCCCGGCAATTCTTGGAAGGAATTGCTCCTCGGACTTTCCCAAGGCCCCTTCTTCGAATCCCTGTCAGAGAGCAGCCTGAACACTCTGCGTACTCTTACCAATGCGTTCGGTCCTCCGATTGGCCTTT
>JAGRPD010000284.1 GCA_020439875.1 Verrucomicrobiales bacterium | reverse complement strand
TGCGGGTCGATGCCCCGCACTACAGGGGGGCTGTAGCTGCGGGCAGTGACCGCAGGGGTGGTGCGGGGATGGCGGGTGTGCCTGCGGATTGGGATGGGTTCGGGAGACTGGGGCACAAAAAAGCCGGGGTGACGGTGAGTCACCCCGGCGGGTCGAAGATTGAATTGAAGGTTGGGGCGCGATGCCCAACGTCCGTTAGGCGGCCTGAAGCTGGGAAGCTTTTTTCTCCAAAGCGGCTTTGGCCTGCTCGATCAAGGATTTGACGGCGGCTTCGTCGTTGACAGCGAGATCGGCGAGCATTTTGCGGTCGAGGTCGATGCCGGCAAACTTGAGGCCTTCCATGAAGCGGCTGTAGGACATGCCTTCAGCACGGGTGGCGGCGTTGATGCGCTGGATCCACAGGTTGCGGAAGGCGCGTTTGCGGACTTTGCGGTCGCGGTAGTTGTATTGCATGGCCTTCCGCACGGCGTCTTTGGCGTAGCGGAAGTTTTTGGAGCGGAAGCCGCGGAAGCCCTTGGCTTTGGCGAGGGTGCGCTTGCGGCGCTTGCGGCTGGCGGGTGCGTTGGTTGCTCTTGGCATGGTTTGATTTCTGAGAACAGACTGTTGTTAGGGTGCCGTCGGTGCATCTCATCTGCTCGAAGGACCTTTTCCAGGAGGTCCAGATGACGCCGACGTGATCCCGGATGGGGATCGTGGGGCTCAGGGGATCAGCCGAACGGGAGGTTGGCTTTGATCGCTGGAGCGTCCACTTCGGCCACAACGGCCACTTTACCCAGGTTCCGCTTGCGTTTGCGATTCTTGTTCTGCAGCAGGTGGCGCTTGCCTTTTTTGCGGCGCAGCACCTTGCCTGTAGCAGTCATTTTGAACCGCTTGGCGACGGATTTCCGGGTTTTGGCGATGCCTGGATTTTTGGACATAGGGGCGGAGAGAATACGTTTCCGCAGCAGGGTGGCAAGAGGTTTTTTGTGTGGTGTTTGGGGGTGTGGAGGATTTTCCAGGGGGGAGAGCTGTAGGGGCGGAGAGTGGCCTCGCTGGGCGAGGTAGAGAATGACGAATGACGAATGACGAATGACGAATGAGGCGGGGGGAGACTGTAATGCGACGGTCAGTCAGTGGTGGCTTTGATGGCGTCGTTCAGCAGCGCGCCGTCGAGCGCTTGGACTCGCAGGCCGAAGAAGTCCGGCCATGTCACCTTCAGGTAGGTGATCGACTGTGCCTGGAACCAAACCTGATGCTCATTGCCCTCGTCGTCGGGCTCCCGGCTCAGCTCCGGGAAGTCGCCAGGGGAGCGGATGAGGTCTCGTTCAGCGGCGTAGTCGCGGAAGAGGCGGACTTCTTCGAGGTAATGGGTTGAGCCGCCTTGAAGACGCGCAACTGCTTCACGGCGTCGGCGTAATTCGTCAACGTGTGCTTGGAGCGGGACTGCCGCAGCTGCTCTGAGAGGCTCATTGGAGGACATTGGCGGCAAGAGTCTGAAAAATCAAGGCGCGGTTGCGGCGGGTGGAATCTGGAAAGCGGACCAAGTGGTGTGAGTGCGTTTGCCGGAACGTGAGAACGGATGAGGAGTGAGGAACTCCGATGGCCCGTTCATTCGTCGGAGCGGGTGAGAGTTTCCGGAAGGGCGATCAGCTCCGCTCCACTGTCCGTGCGCCAGGCGATGCGTCCGTCCTCCAGCGCCCGCAGCACCACGCCATGGGTGCTGCCGCGCAGGGTCTTTACCCGCGTGCCCGGCAGGAGGTTCGCCGCTGCGCACATTTGCTCCACAATCTGCACCATCGCCTCCCGGTCCAGGACCCCGGCGATGTCGTGGGCCGTGGCGGACCCGGCTTCCCGCTTGCGCAAAGCCGGCAGGTCCGAGAACAAAGCATAACTCAGTTCACGCCCGATATCGGCAAAGGTATTGCCATTGAAGAACAGGAACGGCGCGCGCTTGTGGAACTCCCGCAGCGTGTCGAACGCCTCCGCCAGCGTTACTTCTCTGCGGTGGCGGCTTGTCCAGTCTGCTGCGCACGCTGCTTGAGTTTCTGAATTAAAGCCGTGTTGCGCGCTTCCTCGCTGGCACGCTCCTCGGTTGAGGCCGATGACAAACTCCCAGTGCCAGTTTTGGAGAAAAGCGGCTCGGGTTTGTAGCGGTGATTGTTCGCCACGACTTCCTCCAGAATGTCCTGTTCCGTGAGATGCTTCAGCAGATCGAGGCGAAGTTTCATCGTTCATCGTGTTGCGGAAGTTGGAAAAAAGGGAATCGCAAAGTCGCCATCGCGCCTGGTGCGGTCAGCAGGGTGGCCTTTCACTCTTCTGGTTCAGGATACTGCTCCGGCGGGGTGCCGGTGGTGGAGAGGACCTTCTTGAAGCGGCGTTTGGCGGGGGATTCTTTGACGGCGGTGCAGGTGATGAGGAAGCGCCAATCGTCGCCGTAGTCGAACATGAAGAGCATCTTTGTGCGCGGGTGGAAGACGGTGGAGACGGGGGTATTGTGAACGCCGAGATCGTTTGGATCATCTTCTTCACCCATGTCAGCAAACAGGGAGTAGCGCTCCTTGCTGCGGAAGGGGTTTTTGAGGTTGTCGCAGAACTCGAAGGAGTGGTCGCAGCGAAAGCCCACAGTCTTGAGGATGAACTCCGCGAGGTTGTAGAGCGACCACTCCCCGCCGAGAGCGATCTCGGCGGAGAAGGGTTCGACATCCAATGCGGAACACCGGGCGAGTTCGAGTTGGAAGGGGTGCCCGGTCATGGGGAAGTCAGATGAAAAAGCCATCAGGTATTGCAGCTTCAGCGAGGTTAATGAACTCGGCCATATAGCCCAAGAAGTCCGGGTCGTAGTTCCAAGATTCGGGAAGATAGAATAAATCGGAATCATTGGTTACTGGGCTAAGTCCAAGATTCGCGATCCTTGCATTAAACATCTGCACGCTGTGCCGCACGATTTCGAGCGATGGAACACGCTCATACCTTTTCAGACGCGCGATGATTGGAGGATCGACGACCACAGTCTTCGTCTCAGTTTGAATCACACGGCATTCTTGTGAGACTTTGGGGTAGTCGCGTTCGGACTCTGCACTGACCAAGTCCAGCGCAGTCTGTTGAGCACCGGCTCGAAACTCGGCCTTCATCGCAGCGAGACAAATGTCCGCCAAGTTGCAGGGTTTGTTCGGGCCGATTCGTCCGTCTGCAAAAAGACGCTCCAGTGCCTCCTTGGAAGGCTTCAGGCTCGGATTGTCCGGGAATGTTTTCATATCAGTGAAATCGAAATCTAACACGGTGCAGTTATCTCCACGGTTGGCGCTGCGATTTACTCGCCCACCAAGCTGAATGAGACTTGCGGTTGATGCGCGTTGGCGGAAACCCGAGGTAAACGAGAAATCCATCCCGGCCTCCACCAAACTCGTGGCTACCAAGACCCAGTCTGACTGATGTTTGAGCAAAGCCTTCACCCGCTCGATGATGATGGCTCTATGAACCGGGGTCAGAGCGGTTGAGAGATGCACCACTTGCATCTCACGCCGTTTCTTGATTTGTGCCGCAAGCATTGCGGCACTCTGTACCGTATTCACCACAACAAGACGCGGACCTGCCGACTTTGAGACTCGCTCGATCAACTCATCGGAGGACAGTGGCCGTGGCTCCGTGATGAACTTCACCCGCTTGTGCTCCGCTTCCTCGGCGTATGTCGTGATTGATGAACAAAGCGGTTCAATCATTGCCGCTGGGCGTTGGGGCGCTTTCCCAGAATCCTTGCCTTCACATATAGAGCGAAAATCCTCCACTGTCCAAAAGGCTGGCAGCGAGCCAGAGGCCAGAACGAGGTGCCCGTTCCATCTGCGTGTCCATTGCGTGAGCCAATTCCAGCAGATGGGCCAAAGACTCGCAGGAAGTTCGGCATGAGCTTCATCTAGACAGACAGCAGAACCCGGCAACTCATGCAGCTTGCGAAGACGGGAAGTATTGTTGGACGCCAGCGTCTCGAAGAACTGAACCGCCGTCGTCACGATAATGGGTGCCTGCCACAGTGTCGTGAGGTAACGCGTATCCAGGCTTTTGAAATCTGCCTGATGATGATGCTCGGCAACGATTTCCTCGGGATTCTCCCCCTCTAGACAGAGCGCCTTGCGGTAAACCTCGACCGACTGACGGATGATATTTGTGTAGGGCAGAACAACGATGATGTGCCTCAAATTCCGTGTTGCTGCCACGTTTAGTAGATGAGCCATCAGCGCCGTGGTCTTGCCTGAACCGACAACCGCATCACAACTCCGCAACCGAGACACTGGATCAGCAGTGCGACAGAGCCGGTAAAGCTCATCACGAATGCGTTGCCTCTCCAACTCCGGCGGTTTCGCCTTCTTCGGATTGGCACGTGGCAGTTTGACAACATACTCGTCGAGCTTCGCCAACCGTTCTCCCCAACGCGGAGGAGGAGGTAATACCTCTGGCTCGTTGCCGTAATGCCTCGCTGTGTCCGAATGATCGGCATCCACGAGGCAGGAGAGAAGAAGCCGCCGCGAGAGTCCCGTTAGTTTGTTCTGGTGCTGTTCAGGCTCGACCGTGCGAGGACCAAAATGCTCCTCGTGCCCCTTGAGGTAGGATTCGAGTGATTCAGCCGTAGCCTTTGCCGTCCTATCTTCATTGATGCGGAAGCCTTTTCCATCAAAACGCCCTGTAGCCACTGGACGATCATCATCCACTTCCAGCCGATAGCGCACCAAGCCTTGATGATGCGCTGAAACCAGACCTGCCGCTTCGTCAGCACCATTTGCCAACAACCAAGCCACGCCCGCGTCCTCATGCCTGATGTGTTCATCGGAAGTGCGATTCGTCTCCAATGTCTTTTGAAAGCCACGGTCCAGCTTCCCAAGGTCGTGAAACGTTGCCGCCGTTCGGATGGTCTCCAGCATCGACGGTGAGTCGATCCAGCTAGGCGCTGGGGCATAGTGCTGAAGCATCCGTTTGCTCCGCGCCAGAGCACCACTGACCACGTTGGTCACATGGTCGTGGTAGGACTGAGTCGGTGCACCATGTCTGGAGCTATGGGCCAGCGGTTCGCTCATGCCGTGCGGGGAAAGACCGTGTCCGCAAAGCTGGCATCGCACAGATCACCGAAGTGGTGGAACTTGCCATCAAAGGCTTGCCGTGCCTTCGCCAAGACAGCACTGCCGTCGTATCTGTAGTCAGCCCAAGACACCGAAGGCTCCGATGGATCAGCCTTGGCCGGTGTCAGCGCATCAATGATGGCGAAGTCCGACGCTGAACCCAAGCCGTTGTTGTGCTGAAAATACCAAGCGTGACGGACTTCTACGAACGGACGGACACGCGATGGATTGTGCGCGTAGGCGTATGGAATCAAACGGCAGAGCAGTTCGATGTCACGAAGCTGGCAGCCGCTTTTCAGGGCAGCCGTTGGATTGACGAGGAACGGCATGGCATAAACTCCATGTTCGATGATTCGGAAACCGAGCGGAGCCATGCCACGATCAGCTTCTTTGCTGGCGTCGACACCAGCTTTCACGGTGTTGGTGTCTCGTTGAATGCGGACTTTGGCCGCCGATACACCAATACCGAACTGAACGACTCCCGTGCGGATGAAATTATCCCCTTCCTCCAGGCTCGTGCTGCCAAAGACCCTCACATCCCAATGGGCATCAGAGAGACTCTTCTTCACACCTTCACCTTGGGCGGCTCTACTCTTGGTGCGTGTTGCTTGATCAACGTGGATTCCAAAATCATCGTCACTCAAATTCATGTCCGCCTTAAACTGTGCCCACACAGGCCCCTCTTTGGCGAGAACGAGTTCGCGCAGCTTCCGCTTGAACGACACGTCGCTAATCACGCCTCGGCCATCATGAGAGCGTGTCCGTGGATCGCTTTCACGGTCAGGATCGCCGTTGGGGTTTGAATTGCGTGCCTCAATGATGAGTAGCCCTGTGGCTCGTGGGATGTTGTTGGTGGTAGTGCTCATGGTGTGATGAATGGTGGATTATTCGGGTTGAGTGGATTCGTTGGGGGCTTCGTCAGCCTCCTTTTTTCCGCCCAAAACAGGCGAGAGGTAGCCCAGGAACAGATGCGCTTTGCCTTCGGCGTTCATCGGTTGTTTGAGCGTCGCAGACTGATGAAGCTCAGCCGCCATCGGCTCGACGATCCGAAGTAATTTTCTGGCAGAGTTGACCGCGATCTTCACAGCCTCTGTCTCCTTTCCAGAAAGTTGAGCCGCCCTCGCCCAGCCAAGATAAATCCGGCTTCGTTCGCAGAGTTCATCGAATGCCATCTCGGGCGAATCCGCCGCCCGACCGAGCAGCCCGTTGCCGATCAGTGTCGGCGGGATGTCCCCCTTGCGTTCGGAGACACAGTAGCATTTGTGCAACTCATCCATCGCGGCGAGCAGCTTTCCAACAAGGTAGGCGGTTTCTTTCATATAGTGGTCAGGTGTGGAGTTGATTGCGTGAAGCAGGGAGCCGATAAGGCTCAGGGATTTAGCCAAATAGTAGCGAGGATCGGGTTTGCTCTTGTCGGGTTGCCCTGCGTCAGTTTTGGGAGCGAAGTCTCTCCATGCATTGGCATTCTCGCGGTCTAGCCGGTGAAGAATGTTCCCCGCGCCGATCAGAAGCGGCTCAACTCGGGGAAGAAGGGTTTCCAAGAGTTGTCTAGCTGTATCCTGCCAAACTCCTTCGCGTTGTAGAAACACATCCAGAATGGCGGACACTGGAGGGGTTTGCAGACGCGAGCTTTCAGTGCCGCCTCGCATCCACTGATGGGAGAAGACGTGTATCGCATCATCAGGAAAAAGAAGATTGGGAGCAAACCATCCAAAGCCACTTTCTGCCTTCTTCGACGGCAAAGGAACCGCGAGCCTTGGCGGGAGATTCTTCTCCGAAGCGACCCAATGCTGGACGGCTGCGCCGAAATGCCCGCAGGTGGGCGTGGCAGAATATGCGAGCTGAACCTGCCCAGGTGATATGGCACGCAAGACCAGAAGCCTGATATACTTGCGTTCCAGATCGGACTTTGGAACCACGCTCACAAGGGCATTGATGAAGGTTTCCGCCACTTGGTTGAATGCTTGCGAGGTAGCGGGAGTATAGATTTCGTCTTCGTCCGATTCGTCGCCATATTTCTTTTCACTATCGGGTTTGCCAAAGATGCTGACGGGAACGAGTTCCTTCCAATCGAAGGTTGGGCAAGCTATGAGCACATCCCTTGTCTCGATCTTCTTACCGTTGCGCATGTCGAACTTTCCATTCCGAAGGGAGCGCCAAGTTTTGTTGCGTGATTCTGGGCTGGTGATAGTGCAGCCAGCGGAAACCAGTTCTTTGGCAGTGTCCGAACCAATCGTGAATCCCTCACTATCCGCTACATGGTAACGGAAGTTACAGAGGGCGTTCGAAAACTTAGAAAACGGTTTGAACGCCTTTCCTATCACGGGCTGCGCAGACCAGTCGGGATATGGCCCATTGAGTAAAGCCATTGGTCTTCCCTCAAATGCGCATTCTTTCGCAGAATCATCGACCTGATGCTCTTTTCCCTTTTTGGTTGTGGGCGCCTCTTCCGCATTGAGGCATTCGAGCACCACTCTCCTTGACCTTGGGTTGTAGAGGCATCCAGCAACTTCATTTTTGGACAGATAATCAAAGATGACCTGAACTTTGCACTCCACTTCCGGAGGTTTGTTCTTCGGCTCCTTGAGCACACCGCACAGAAGAGCTTGCAGCGGCTTGACCAGCTTTTCGTCGGTCACGCTGATCAATGCAGATTCGAGTGAGTTCGCTAGCGTGGCGGCAAAAGCTTTCGGGTCTTTTGTCAGTTCGAGGAACTGCTCTGCAAAAGCTTGAATGCGGCAAACAGCCTCCTTGTCATCGTGTTCCCACTTCAGCATTCGGGTCGCTTGTTCTCGTTCTAATGGAAGGTTCACCGCCTGGACTTTTTCCTTCGAGCTTGAAAGCAGGGACCGAAGCACTTGGGCTGTGGGTTTCTTTAGATCCTTCCATGCAGGATCGGTCGCCGACAAACCAAGCAGCGGGTTTGGCATACGCACTGCTGGGAAGAATCTGAAGCCGCCTTTTTTCAAAGTCCAAAGGCTGACGGCTTCTGTGGCTTGAAGCGGTTCAAGTCGAACGATCTTGCCGTCTTCGCCCAGAAGCAGCCGCAGATTCACATTCGTAGAAAGACCAGGCTCGCCGAAGTCAGCATGAACCAAGCGTTTCTCCTGACCCTGATGGCTCAGGTTCTTAGCGATGTGGTAGAGTTCTGACAGCATGGCTATTTCAATGCCTCCTTGTCGAAGTCGAGTTTACCGTTGCCCACATGAGCTTGCGGGAACCGCAAAACGCCCTCCCGAATCTCCAAAGCGCGGAAGACCGGCTGGTAGCGACCATTGGCAGGAGCATCCCACGCCGACATCAGCAAGGCGGGCAACTCCGCGAAGTAGCCCCTTTGAAGTTCAAATCCGCCAATGCCTTCACCATGATCCCGAAATGGCCCAAAGTAATCAGGGACGAACTCCTTCCAGCCAAGGCACGGCGCATACTTGCTCTTCCCCTGGGCAAGCCTCCGATTGAACATTTCCTGCAACGCATGAGGCGCATTGTTTGACTCGTCTGGCGCTCCAGGAACTCGAACACACTGCCCTCTTATGCGGAAGCAGACATCAACCAAAATGGTGGCCGGAAGTTGATACGAGGCTTCCTTCTTGATCTGCGACCCCTTACGCAACGGCCCGCGGTAGTTCGTTACATACTTTTCGAATCGAACAGGCTTCCAAATTTCGATCTCCGTCGCAGAGAAGAATGCCGCAGGCTGTCCGCCCCGAGCAAAGAACCCTCGCGCAACGGATTCAAACATCGCCTTACACGCCGACCATGTCGGCACCGGATATGAGATCGGTGCGGCACCCGTGTCCGGGCGCGTGAACATTGCGGCAGGACCGCTTATCTCAAACTTAACTTCGTATGGGTTATTCATGTCGTTGTGTGGATGAGTTGTCCCTTATGCACAATGAAACGCAGGCAGATACTTCCCGAGATCATGCCATAGCCCGGCGAGGTGGCCCCATTCTTTGGCTCCGAAGGCATCGGCGAACTGGGCGGCTTGCTGCGCTACTTTTTGAAGATGCTCTTCCAGGGGCTCCCAGTCTTCGGGACCTTTTCCTTCGAGCGTATGAGCGTAGGCAGGTGGTTGCATGACCTTTAGATCTAGATTAAAAAGGAGAGTGGATGGTTTGCAAGAAAATTGGATGTTCAAATGAGATTTGTTCAGGCGTTCGTTCAAGGTTGCTTTGGTTGTGGAGTTGTGTTGGGGCGGGGTTGGTGTTGATTGGGGGGAGAGATGGCGGCGGGCGATGCTTCGGCGGGATCTCGGCGTGGCGCGCGTAAGCGTGGGACGCCGGCGTTGACCGCTCCAAACAAGGAGCGGGCGGAGGCGCATGGCTGGGTGGAACGGGTGGCAGAGGCGGAGGGGTTTTCCCGTCGATTGGCGGGGGTACGACCGGGTGGGGGAGACGAGGAGGTGGTGCTGGATCTGGTGACGCCGGAGGCGGCTCCCTTCGCGGTGGCGCTGGTGGCGGAGACGTTGGCGCGGCGGGGGGATGGGGCGCGGCTCTGGGTGCTGTGTGAGGAGGCGCGGGATCAGGATCGCGTGCATGCGGAGCTGGGTGTGTGGGGTTTTTCCGCGCTGTATCTGCCGCGGCTGAGTGCGGCGGAGGAGGGGCTGGCGGATCCCGATGTGCTGGCGGAGCGGGCGGCGGTGCTGGAGGCGTGGCGACGGGCGGGGTCGGGAAACGGCGGGGCGGCGGTGCTGGTGCTGGGGGCGGATGGGCTGGCGGAGGCGGCTCCGGCGGCCCCAGTCTTTGCGCAGACGGAGGAC
>JAGRPD010000283.1 GCA_020439875.1 Verrucomicrobiales bacterium | reverse complement strand
AAAAGGGCCAAGCCACGGTGCTTGGTAAATTTGACCAGTTTCTCGCCCAAAACCTCGCACACTTTTTGAAGCGCCTGGCCGAGACACCTGATGGAGAGACGGGAGACAGTCTCCTGGATCGCACCCTGGTGCTCTACGGAAGTAGCAATAGCAAAACGCACGTCAACAAGGACTATCCCCTGCTGCTGGCTGGGGGGCGCAAACTGGGCATCAAACACAATCACTATTTGAAGTTTGGTGAGGACGTGCCGATGTCGAATCTCTTCGTCACCCTGCTTCAGGCCATGGGCATCGCCACGGATCGATTCGCCGATAGCACCGGCCCTCTTGATGGTCTAACCTAATGTTGGCCCATGATCGCTCGCATTTTCCGATGGATCGCGTGGATGGGATTGGGGTTGGTGGATCTTTGGTCGGTGGTGGATGCCGTCAGGGATCCGTTGAGTGGTTTTGATCAAAAGTCGGTGGAGATTCGCGTTGGGTTGGCGCAATGGTTCGGTGCTTGTTGGGAAGTGGCCCATGTGGTAGGGCGAGGTTCGCTGTGATGGCGGGATGGAGCGTCGCTTTGGGGATGCGCCCTTTGTTATTTGGGATCGGAGATGGGGGGCGGATTTGATTGAGGGCGAGTCGGGTGCCGAAGGCGATTCAAAACGGCTGTCATTGATTGGTATGAGGGGAAGCATCCATCTCCATCACGCAACGAAAACCGATTCCGTTGGCGCGAGCCAAGGGAGTGACGCTATCGCGGTTGGAGGATTTGAGGTCGTTGCGAGAGTGGCGGCTCCAAGAGCTGCCACGCAAGACACGCCAATTCTCCGAAGGCTTGTAAAGGTCCTGGCACCATTCCCAAACATTCCCGCCTAGATCGTAAATTCCCAGTTGATTGGCTGGGTAACTCATGACCGGTGCAGTCAGGAGCGATCCATCATCGTAGGCACCCAGATTTGTGCTATCTGTCTCGCCTTCATTCACAACGGTGCTATCCAAGTAGTTTCCCAGATTATTGCGTGGAGGGGGGTAGGCGAGTCCCCAGGGGAAGCCGGGAATCTTGCCGGACTTTGACTCTGGCGTTTCATCGACATTCTCTTGGTCACCGATGCCGACCGCACAACTCCATTCGTGGTCCGTGGGCAGGCGGTAAGTTTGGCCATCTTTTGTTCCCAGCCACGTGCAGAACGCGCTGGCCTCTCCCCAATTTACTTTTATCACAGGATGTTCGGCATTGTTCTTGATGGCGTATGTTGCCTTTCTGAGTTCAAAGTCCAGGTTCTTCCTGGAATCTTCCACATTTCGGTTTTCCGCAGCAAATACGGCGAAGTCCTTGTTTCGCGTTTCATGAATGCACATCAGGATTTGAGTGCCGGGCACGGGTACAAATTTCATGCCGAGCGGATTGGTGTAAGGCTCCACCAGGACGGAGTGCATGATGGGCTGGATGACATCCTTGACCTGATTCACGGGAATCTTCTGCCCCGCCTTTTTTGGCTTCATGCCCTTTTCCTCGAGATTCTCAAAAACCTCCTTTCCGTCGGGCTTAGATTTGAGTTTCAATATGCCCAAGCAAGTCAAGGTGAGGCCGATAGAGAGACAAATGACTAGCGGAATTAGATGGCGCATCAGGGGATGGTGCTCAGAGAATGTGGGGTTGTCAAACCTGAGGGAGAGTGGATCAACAACGTTTGCTTCAGCGTATGAGGCCGCCAGAAGTCTTCGTCGGCGCTTAGGAACGGCGTTGCGTGCATTAAGTATTAACGATCGTCACCTCCCTTTTCCGACGCCACTTCTTGGGAATCCCCTTTTTTCCCCTTTCCTCGCTGTGGAGGCAGGAGAGGTGCTAACGCTTCGGAATGATTGGAATCTTTTTCTGGATTTAGTGCAATTATCTTGTGAGAATGGTTCGGTGAATTAGAGGATCTGCCCGGAATTTTTAGTATGTCACCAACTTTGCCGAAGTCGTGTCCTGCCTGCGGTGCGTTGCTCCCGATGGCCTTCCCGGATGGCTTGTGTCCCAGATGCATGTTGGCGAGCGCAACTCCGGCAAGTGGAGAGGGAATCACGTTGCCCGTGCATGTGCTGAAGGGCGCAAAAGAACTTCGTACAACGGGCATCCCGACCAAGGAGAACCTCCGGGGTCTGTTCCCGGAGTTGGAGATTTTGGATCTCCTTGGCGCAGGCGGTATGGGGGCTGTGTTTAAGGCACGCCAGTCTCGTATGAACCGCTTGGTGGCTCTGAAGATCATGGTGGCTGCAGCAGGCCATGAGACAGACTTTGCCCTTCGTTTTGAACGCGAGACTCAGGTGCAGGCTCAACTTAACCACCCCAACATTGTTGCCATCTATGATTTTGGTGATTTTGGTCCAGAGCGCACGGGCGCGGATCCGCTCTTTTACTTTTTGATGGAGTACGTGGACGGGGTGGAACTGGCTCAGCTCATCAAGTCCAGAAAACTCAATCCTGAGCAGGCCCTGGCCATTGTTCCGCAGATCTGTGATGCGCTGCAATACGCACACGACCAAGGCGTCATCCATCGCGACATCAAACCCGCGAACATTCTCGTCGGCAAACGAGGCGTGGTGAAGATCGCGGACTTCGGTCTCGCGAAGTTGGTGGGCGAAACCGAAGCGTCGCTCATGACTGATCTCACTCAGACTGGCACCGCTATGGGAACACCTCACTACATGGCTCCTGAACAGTGGGAGTATCCAGAGAGTGTGGATCACCGGGCAGACATTTACGCGTTGGGCGTCGTCTTTTACGAGATGCTCACGGGCGAGCGCCCGGTAGGTGTCTTCGAGCCTCCTTCAAAAAAGACCAAACCACCTGTGGATAGCACGCTAGATCGCATCGTTATGCGGGCCATGGACAAGGATCCCAAGCGACGCTACCAAAAGGCCGGGCAGATCGGCGATGAGGTGACAAGGATCGGCCGTGCGAGCAGGAGCAAATTTGCCTCAACAACTTGGGTTACAGAAGGGATGCGCCTCCTCCTCTTTGCCTTTGGTGCCACAACGGCGCTTGGGATAGGCGGGTGGTTCTTTTGGGAATACGAGTTCAGAAATAGTCCAGAGAAAGAGGGGGAACGAAAAACTGTCACACCACCTACTGCCTCCTCCTCGTGGGAAGTGGTGAAGGTTGATAATTCCGAACCACTCTATGGTGCGATCGATTACACTGTAGCAAAGTGGACAAAAGTTCTTTCCACCCAGTCCGAGGTGGACGCAGGAGTGGGCTCTCAAAATAAAGGAAAATTCACGCTCAGACTCGATGGCTGGTTGGACTTCTCTGTGGCCGAGGAAGCGCCTGCCATTTTCCTGAAAAGCGCCAACTTTGCCAATTCCGGAGTGCGGTTGCAACTCAGGATTGCCGACCGGATGTCAACAACAGAAGTGGCCTCCGTGACCTTACGCCAAGCTGCCGATCCGCTGCAACGGTCTGAGGGCTACAGGATGCAGCTTGATGGCATTGCCAAGAATCTCAATGTATCGTTGGCTCATTATGACATTCCGAGGCGCAAAACATCAGTCATGAGGCAGACCAGCCTGGGTAACCAACTTGCTGCAGGAAAGGAATTCAACCTTGAGTTCTATGCCATCGGAAGTCGCCTCTTCGGGCGTGTAAATGGGGAGTTTCTGCTCAGTGCCGAGGATGGGCGGCTAACTCGGGGCTGTCTGTCCCTGCATACCGCACATTTGCTTCGCGACATGGAAATCATCAACCTCGATGGTGTCAGTGAGGAGGAGGCACTTCGCTTGGTCGGTATTAAGGCCGCTCAGAGCCATGCCGGAGTTCGGTTCGGCGAATAAGCGTCCAAATCCAAAACTGACCTTCCGGCGCATCGGGCAGCAATCAAGTTGCTACGAACCCTTGAAACTCAGGCGGCCAAGAGCTTAACTGGATTCCCGGTCGCTGGTGAACTGAAGGATCGCAATAGCATGCAACTGAAAGTGGACGCTCGTTTTTGAAAGAATGCGGAGGACGCCGATGAGGCTCGCTACATCGAAATGTTCGACGAAAGCGAAGCATCCAACTTGATCGCCACCAGAAGCGATCGAGTGGAGACAAAGCTGACTGCTGAGGTTTCCGACGCGCGCTGACGTGGGTTGAAGTCCACCTGATGCTGTTCTTCAGGCTTGGCAAGCGCACACAATTCATTGAAAACACAGTGTACATGAATGAAGAAAGCATCCGCTCGCAAAACTCTCCAACCACCCAATGGAGCCTGATTGTGAGCGCTGCAGAGGATGACCTTGCGGAGCGGAAAAAGGCGCTCTCAGAAATCTGCGCTCGCTACTGGCCGCCGGTGTATGCCTACATTCGCTCGAACGGGTATTCTCCGCACGATGCCGAAGATCTGACTCAGGGTCTTTTCGAGAAAATGCTCAAGCGCAATGACTTTGCCAAGGCAGACCCTAGCTTCGGGAGACTACGCTGCTATCTACTCGCAGCGGCGAAGAATCACCTTAAAAGTGAGCATCGTCGGCAGCAGAGAAAAAAACGTGGCGGGGGAGCGATGATCTTTTCTTTTGATGCTGGAAATGCGGAAGGACGTTGCCTCATTCCAGAACCGACCGATGAGATCACGCCGGAACGTGTTTTTGAACGCCAGTGGGCGATCACTGTGATGGAAAGTGTGGTAACCCGTTTGTCACGACGATATGCGGAAAAAGGCCAATCTGAACTTTTTGACGCGATTCGACCCTGCATCAATACCGATGAGGACATGGGGCCGCAGGCCGAGATTGCACGCAGGCTCAATATGACGGATCAGGCTCTACGAGTCTCACTCCATCGCCTGCGCCAACGTTACAGGGAGGTATTGCGCCAGACCATCAAGGAGACCCTTGGCAAGGATGGTGATGTCGATGATGAACTGGCTAGCTTGATGGCAGCTTTTTGACCTTGCAACGCAGGTTTGGGATCCGAAGAGGCTTGATGCTGCATAGGGGGAGGGCCATTGCTCATCACTCACTTTGCGGGCGGAGCGGGCGCGTGAGAGGAGCTGGTCCAGATTGCCGATCTACCAGTGAAATCGTTGTTGAATGTTTCTCCTTGTCGCCCTCAATGCGGTTGGCGATTCGGGTGCCGAAGGTTTTGGTGTTGCCCTTTTCTCATAACTTCGATTGTCTTCGTCTGATCCATCGTTGATTCGTTGAGGAAGCATGATTGGGAGATACAACTTGAAGCAGGTGATTGCGGCAGGGTTTGCCTTGTTGGGGAGCGTTTTGGGTTATGGGGTGGCGTGGCTGTTGTTTTGGTATGTTCCTGGCTGGGTGGCGGATTCATTCCATG
>JAGRPD010000282.1 GCA_020439875.1 Verrucomicrobiales bacterium | reverse complement strand
TGCAGCGGGATGAGTTTGCCGATTATTGGGCGATGAAGTGGGGCGACCTGCTGCGGGTGAAGGCGGAGTTCCCGATCAAGCTGTGGCCGAACGCGGTGCAGGCCTACCACCGCTGGATTCACACCAGCCTGAAGGAGAACACGCCCTTCCACCAATTCGTGCGGGAGATGCTCACGCGCAGCGGCAGCAACTTCCGCGAGGGCGAGGTGAATTTTTACCGGGCGATCCAGGACCGCAGTCCGCGCGGCATCGCCTCGGCGGTGGCGCTGACGTTCATGGGCGAGCGGGTGGAGCTGTGGCCGGAGAAGAAGTGGGATGCGATGGCGGGTTTCTTTGCCCAGGTGGGTTACAAGGCCACGGCGGAGTGGAAGGAGGAGATCGTGTATTTTGACCCGATGGCGGACAAGGACGGCCTGGCGAAGAAGGCGATCTTTCCCGACGGCACTCCGGCCGGTCTGAAGCCGGGCCAGGATCCGCGCGTGCACTTCGCGGACTGGCTGCTGCGCCCGGAGAATCCGTACTTCAGCCGCGCCATCGCCAACCGCGTGTGGGCCTGGCTGATGGGACGCGGGGTGGTGGAGGAGCCGGATGATTTCCGCGCGGACAATCCGCCGTCGAACCCGCAACTGCTGAAGGTGCTGGAGGAGGAGTTTGTGAGTTGCCACTGCGATTTGAAGCATCTGTTTCGCGCGATTTTGAATTCGCAGGCCTACCAGCTCTCCTGCATCCCGGCGCAGGACAGCGCGGAGGCGGTGGCGCTGTTTGACCATTACCCGCTGCGGCGGCTGGAGGCGGAGGTGCTGATCGATGCGCTGAACCAAATCTCCGGCACCACGGAGGCTTACAGCAGCCCGATCCCGGAGCCTTTCACCTTCATTCCCGAGGACACGCGGGCCATCGCGCTGGCGGACGGCAGCATCACGTCGTCGTTTTTGGAAATGTTTGGCCGTCCGCCGCGGGACACGGGTTACGAGTCGGAGCGCAGCCGCAATGTGAGCGCGGCGCAGCGGCTGCACCTGCTGAACAGCGGCATGGTCCACACGAAGGTGGAGTCCTGCCCGCTGGTGGTGGAGGCGGGCGAGGCGGGGATGGACACCGCGAAGCTGATCGAGCGCATTTACCTCACCGCCCTTTCGAGAATGCCGACGGACGAAGAGAAGGAGCGGGCCACGAAACATGCCGCCTCCTCCAGCGTCCGCCAGTTCGCCGCCGACATGCTGTGGGCGCTGATCAACGAACCCGAATTTGCCTTTGTGCATTAACCCGCCGCGCCTGCGCGGCAAACCGAAGATACTGCCATGAAACGTCAAATCGAACCGCCCCCAGCGGCGCTGCTGTCGCGCCGCGATGCCTTCCGCCACTGCGTCTATGGAGGCGCGGGCATGCTGATGCTGGAACCGTTGCAATTCCTGCGCAGCGCCGCTCCCGAGGGTGGCGCGGCCAAGTCCGTGATTCAAATCTGGCTCTGGGGCGGGCCGGCGCACATCGACACCTTTGACCCGAAGCCGGAGGCGGGCCGCGATTACTGCGGCGCGCTCAATGAGACGCTGGAGACCAATGTCAGCGGCATCCGCATCGGCCAGTTGCTGCCGCAGCTCGCCAAGCAGGCGGACAAGTACTCGCTGATCCGCAGCATGACCCACGGCAACAACGGCCATGAAACCGCCGCCTACCTGGTGCAGACGGGCCGTCCCTCCGACCGCGAGGTGTTCCCCTGCGTGGGCGCGGTGACGTCCTTTTTTCGCGGTTACGACGCGGGCTACCAGGGTCTGGTGCCGCCCTACATCGTGCTGACGGAGCCGCAGGGCCGCTTTTCCGAGGCTGGATTTTTGGGGCCGCGGTTCAAGCCCTTTGCCACCGGCGGGGATCCGTCCGCCAGCGTGTTCGCGGTGGAGGGCATCGTGGCACCGGGCGTTTCGGAGGAGCAGCAAAAGGCGCGTCGCGCGCTGATGGGAGAGCTGAACACCCTGGGTGGCGCACTGCCGGGAAATGCCACGCTGAAGACGGTGGCCGCCTCCGAAGAGCAGGCCTATGAGATGATCCTTGGGGACGCGGGCAAGCTGTTTGACCTGCGGCAGGAGGAGGACGCGATGCGCGACCGCTACGGCCGCAACACCTTCGGCCAGAGCTGCCTGATGGCGCGCCGACTGGTGGAAAAAGGCGTGCCTTACATCACCATCAACTACAAGGGCTGGGACACGCACAAGCAGCACTTCCAACTGATGAACCGGAAGCTGCCGGAGCTGGACCAGGGTCTGGCGGCGCTGCTGCAAGACCTCAGCGACCGCGGCCTGCTGGAGTCCACCATCGTCTGGTGCACGGGCGAGTTCGGGCGCACGCCGAAGGTGGCCACCGAGCCGCCGTGGAATGGCGGACGCCACCACTTCGGCGCGGTGTTTTCCACCCTGCTGGCGGGCGGCGGATTCAAGGGCGGCCAGGTCGTGGGTGCCTCGAACGCCACCGGCGAAGAGGTCGCGGACCGGCCGGTGTATCCGGCGGACATGATCGCCAGTCTCTACGGCCAGCTCGGCATTCCATCGGAGGCGCAACTGCCGCACCCCTTTGGCGCGGACGCGCCGGTGGTGCCGAAGGCGGCGGACGGCACGCCGAGCGCGGGCATTCTCAAAGAACTGTTATGAGCCGAATGAAGCGAGACTGGATTTGGATGACGGCGGCGGTGCTGCTGGCTGCGCCCGCGTTGCAGGCGCAGCGCGCACCGTCGGTGGGTTACGTGTTTCCGGCTGGCATCCAGCGCGGCACGGACACGGAGGTGGTGTTTGGCGGTCAGGGATTGGCGGATCCGGTGGGCGTGATCTGCAATGCGCCGGGCGTCAAATTTGAAATCCTGGGGCACAGCAAGCCGCTGTCCAACCAGGCCGCCTCGGAGGTCAGGGACCGCTTGAAGCCCCTGGCACCGAAGCTGGATCAAATGCGCGCCGCGCACGATGCGACCCGCGCGCAGCTCCTCACCACCGCGCGTTTTTTGCTGCGAGAAGAGGGCATTCTGCTCGATGAACTGCGCCAGGTGCACGAGCTGGAACGCCAGCGCAACGATCCCAAACGCCAGCTCAACAGCCAGATCGCCGAAACGGTGCGGGTGAAAGTCACCGCGTCGGCCGAGGCGGAAGAGGGCGTCTTCCTGCTCCGTCTTCACACCGAGCACGGCCTTTCCAATCCACTGCGCTTCGTGGTGGGCCGCCATGTGGAGGACAGCGAGCCGCCGCCGCCGGACGAGTTTGACCTGCTGCGGTTTTTGAAAATGCATCCGGCCGATGATGACGGCGGCAAACTCCAGGCCGTGGTGCCGGAGCTGCCCGCCACCGTCAACGGACAGGTGCTGCCCGGTGAGGTGGACGAATGGCATTTCGAAGCCAAGGAGGGCGACCAGTTGGTGGTCTCCGCCGCCGCGCGCGGCCTGATCCCCTATCTGGCGGACGCCGTGCCCGGCTGGTTCCAGGCCGTGGTGTCCCTGCACAATGAAGCGGGGGAGGAGCTGGCCTTTGTGGACGACTACCGCTTCGATCCCGATCCCGTGCTGTTTTACAAAATCCCCGCCACCGGCCGCTATCAGTTGCGCATTCGCGATTCGATCTACCGCGGGCGGGAGGATTTTGTCTATCGCCTCACCGTGGGGCAGCTCCCCTTCCTCACCGGCATCCAGCCGCTCGGCGGTCAGGGCGGCACCGAGGTGGACGTGAGCTTCATGGGGGGAAACCTGGAGGACCAGCGGAAAAAGCGCATGCCCCTGCCGGAAGTGAGCGAGGCGGAAATGGTCGAGCTGCATGTGGAAACCACGGCGGGCCGGTCCAATTCCGTGCCGCTGCACGTCAGCCCGCTGCCGGATGAAGCCGAGCGCGAGGGCAACAACGAGATGGGCTCCGCCAATCGGTACAACCCGCCGGTCATGGTCAATGGCTCCATTCATGAGCCCGGTGACATCGATTTTTACCGGGTGAAAGGCCGCGGCAACCAGCCGCTGCTGGTGGAGGTGTTTGCGCGGCGGCTCGGCTCGGCGGTGGATTCCAGCATCACGGTGTTTGATGTGTACGGCAACACCATCGGCTTCAACGACGACCACGAAGATCCCTCCGCCGGCCTGACCACACACCACGCGGACTCGCAGGTGGCGGTGAAGCTGCCGTCGAATGGAGACTGCTTTGTTCTGGTGGCAGACACCCAGGTGCAGGGCGGCCCGGCGAACGTGTACCGCCTCAGCATCACCCAGGATGAGCCGCGCTTTGCCCTGCGCGTCACGCCCGCCTCGGTGACGGCGCGCGCCGGATCATCGGCCAAAGTCACCGTGCATGCGCTGCGGGCCGGAGATTTTGCCGGAGAGATCAAGCTCAAACTGGAGGGCGCGCCCAAGGGGTTTTCACTCGGTCAGGCGACGATTCCCGCTGGCGAAGAGAAGGCGGAGGTGTCGCTCACGGTTCCTGGTGCCGCCATCGCCCAACCGGTGGCGCTGACGGTTGTCGGCACCGGGGATGGCATCAAGGATCCCGTCACCGCCGTGCCGGCGGAGGACATGATGCAGGCCTTCATCTACCGCCACCTCGTGCCGGTGGACGCGCTGATGGTCGATGTGCTGCCGGTGAAGGACGTGGACGAGTCGGAGTGATGCGTGCACCCGCGACCCGCGCCTTCACAGCGTCGTTTGGCGGAGGCGGTCGGGCGCGGGGATGATGAAGGCGCGGCGTTGCACGCGCAGCAGGTCCAGGCTTTGCAGGCGGGCCAGGGCGCGGGACAGCGTCTCGGGGGTGGTGCCCAGATCGGCGGCCAGCAGCGCCTTGGTGCCGGTCAGTTCGATCGTGACCGACGAGTCTCCGCCATCCTGTGGAGGACAGCGGCTGAGCAGCCATTCCTTGAGGCGCTCGCCCACGGTGCGATTGGCCAGTTGATCCAGGCGGTTGACGAGATCCGTCAGGTGCCGTCCCATCGCCGCGATGATGCGCAGCGCGAGCTGGGGTTGGCGGCGGATGAGTTGGATCAGGTCCTCCCGGCGCACATGCACCACACTGCTGGCCGTCTCCGCGCGGGTGCTCACGGGGTAGCGCGCGCTGCCGCCAAGCGCCAGCTCCGCAAAGGTCTCGCCCGGCTGAAACAGCCGCACCACCTGCTCCCGGCCGTCGCTGCTGAGGCGGTGGGCATTGATGCAGCCGCGCACGACGATGTAAAAGCCGGTCACCGGATCTCCCTGATGAAACAGGTAGCGGTTTTTTTTCAGCGCGCGCAGCTCACTGCACGCCGCGACGGCGGCGAGGTCATCCGCCTGCAAGCCGGCGAAGAGACGGCAGCGGCCCAGTGTGTCTCGCAACACAGCCTCGGCATGAAGGGTGCGGGCATCGGTTCCCATGGCGCGGTGGGGAGGTTGCGGCATCGGGGAACGACAACCCGAAGCCTGGATTCAGTGAGGCAAGCTGACCCAGTCACGGCGGCCTGCCAGGAAATTGTGTGCAATTCACGGGATTCTTGACCGGCATCAAGGAATCCGTTGGGCGCATGGGCTTTAGAGAAGGTTCAATCCTCTCTGCCGCGCCATCATGCTCAGCAAACTGCAAGCCAAAGTCTTTTTCCTCGGAGGCACCGCCGTCTTCAGCGGCATCTTCCTGGTGCTCACCTTCGACACCCACCTCAAGGTGCCGGAACAAACTCATGCCGCCGACATCACCGACGACGTGCGCGAGGGCAAAATCCTGTGGGAGGCGAACAACTGCATGGGCTGCCACACGCTGTTTGGTGAGGGGGCCTACTACGCGCCGGAATTGACGAAGGTGGTGGAACGGCGCGGCCGGGACTGGATCCGCGTCTTCATGAAGAACCCGGAGGCGATGTTTCCCGGCCAGCGCAAGATGGTGAAGTACGATTTCACCCCGGAGCAGGTGGACCACGTCATCTCCTTTCTCGAATGGTGCGGCAAGGTGGATCTGAATGGCTTCCCCGCCGAACCCCCGCTGCGGGATGCGCTGCAGGCCATGGGCACGCCGAAGCCCGCGCTGGCCGTCGAAGGGCCGGCTCCGCTGAAAAAGCCGGTGCCCGCCATTTTCACCACCGCCACCTGCATCGGCTGCCACCAGATCCAGGGGCAGGGGGGAGCGGCCGGAGCGCTGATCGGCGCGCCACCGCTGGATGATGTGTTCCGCCGGTACGACCGCGCCAAGCTGGTCGCCTGGATCAAGGACCCGCCTTCCATCAAGCCGGACACCAAAATGCCGAAGCTCTACGGTGTGGCGGTCAACGACCAGCAGCTCAACGAGATCGTGGACTACCTGCTGAGTCTGAACCCCGAGCCCGCCGCGGCTCCCGCTTCCACGCCCGCACCGGCTCCCGCTCCCGCACCCGCGCCATCGCCCGCTCCGACGGCACCGCCCGCTCCCACCGCCAAGTAAAACCTTTTTGCCTCCCGCTTTTCGACCATGAAATTCCAATCCCAAAAGATCGCCTATTGGTTCTTTGCCTCGGCCATGGCGCTGCTCGTGCTGCAGATTGTTTATGGCTTCATCATGGGGTTCGCCCGCATCGGCATGGACGGGCTGCATGAGTGGATCCCCTTCAACACGGCGCGCGCCACCCACACCAACCTGCTCGTTTTTTGGTTGCTGCTCGGCTTCATGGGCAGCGCCTACTTCATCATCCCGGAGGAGTCGGACCGCGAGCTGATGTGGCCGAAGCTGGCCTGGGCGCAGTTGATTTCTTTCCTCGTCGTCGGTGTGGCGGCGATCATTGGTTATCATTTCAATTGGTGGGAGGGCCGCAAGTTTTTGGAGATCCCGCGCCCATTGGACTACCTGGTGGTGGTGAACGTGCTGGCTTTCATCGCCAACATCGGTGCCACCATTTGGTTTGGAAAACGCTACACCACGACCTCCATCGTCCTCTACTTCGGCCTGCTGACCGCCGCGCTG
This sequence comes from Verrucomicrobiales bacterium, assembly GCA_020439875.1. Classification (GTDB taxonomy): domain Bacteria; phylum Verrucomicrobiota; class Verrucomicrobiia; order Verrucomicrobiales; family Verrucomicrobiaceae; genus JAGRPD01. The sequence continues at coordinate 2,238 of JAGRPD010000282.1, read as the reverse complement.
CTGTATTTGCCGGGCATGATCTTTTTTGAAAACCAGACGCTGGATTCCTTTTACCGCTGGTGGGTGGTGCATCTCTGGGTGGAGGGCGTGTGGGAGCTGATCATGGGCGCGCTGCTCTGCTACCTGCTCATCAAGCTCACCGGCGTGGATCGTGAGATCATCGAGAAGTGGCTCTATGTGGTGGTGGGCTTCACCTTCCTCTCGGGGATCCTGGGCACGGGCCATCACTACTATTACATCGGCGCCCCGAAGTACTGGCTGATGGTCGGGGGGATCTTCTCGGCGCTGGAGCCGCTGGCGTTCCTGGGCATGGCCATGTACGGCATCGCCATGGCGCGCAAGGGCGGGCGCAAGCACAGCAACCGGCTGGCCCTGGTGTGGACCCTGGGCACCTGTATCATGAGCTTCGTAGGCCCGGGCTTCCTGGGCTTCGCCCACACACTGCCGCAGGTCAACCTGTACACCCACGGCACCCTGGTCACCGCGATGCACGGCCACATGGCCTTCTGGGGCGCCTATGCCATGCTCGTCTTTGCGGTGATAACTTACGCCCTGCCCATGTTAACCGGACGCAAGCTATGGAACAATACCACCGGGTATCTGGCATTCTGGACCGCCAACATCGGTTTTACCGGCATGACCGGCGCTCTGGCGGTAGCCGGCATCAGCCAGGTGTATCTGGAGCGAAAAGCGGGACTGGATTTTCTGATGGTTCAGCGCGAAATTGAAGTACACTTTGTGGGCATGCTGCTGGCGGCCGGATTGTTTACTTTCGGAATACTATTGTTTATTTACAATTTTATTCGTTTCGGCCTGCCATCCGATGAAGCGCTTATACCGGCGGATCTGGAAGGCGAGGCCGAACTGGAGCACCTGGAACGACGGACGGTATAAACATGCGGCCAGGATTGCAGGCATGAATATTTCCAGTACGGACGCAAACACGGGACACTCCGGAATATACTATCGCACCATCGGCAATGAAATCGTCGTATTCGAACATTGCCATACCAATCACCTGCCGCTGCTGTTAAAAGGGCCTACCGGCAGCGGCAAATCGCGATTCGTTGAGCACATGGCCGAGCGATTGGAATTGCCGCTGTATACGGTCAGCTGTCATGAAGAAACGTCGGCGGTGGATTTAATCGGACGCTTTGTGATCCGGGGTAACGAGACCGTCTGGCAGGACGGACCGGTTACGCGCGCGGTACGCGAAGGCGCGCTGCTGTATATCGACGAGGTGGCGGAAGCCCGACCGGATACGATTGTATCGTTACACTCTCTTACCGATCACCGACGCAGTCTGTTTATCGAACGGACCGGCGAGCAACTACACGCGCCAGCGACATTTATGCTGATTGCGGCGTACAATCCCGGATACCAGGGTATTGCCCGGGAACTGAAATCCTCCACGAAACAGCGCTTCGTGTCTATGAGCTTTGATTATCCCGAACAATCCATTGAAACGGAGATTGTGGCCCGGGAATCGCGACTGGCCGAGAAGCAGGCCGCCCAACTGGTGAAATTGGCGCGCAAAATCCGCAACTTAAACGAACCGGGCCTGGCCGAAACCGTATCCACCCGCTTGCTGGTCAACGCCGCTAAATTGATCCATCAAGGATTGCCGCCCCGGAGCGCCTGCCGCTGCGCCATTGTTGAACCGCTCAGTGATGATGACGAAATCAAAACGGCCCTGTTAGACATTGTTACTCTTTCTTTTTGAGAGCCCCTTTTTAACATAGATTCGAAGCTGCTTAGATTGCGCGGCTATAATGCGCCGCTTTACGTTGCCTGGCGATGAAACATGTCCTTTGAAGAACGAGTATTCAAGCGAGTGTGGAACTTCTTTGCCGGTTTGCGTTTACGCGGATCGGTCGAAAATAAATCCACGACCGGAGCGCAACTAAAAATTCTGCACAATCGGCTGACGTTTCTGGCACGCATGTTAACAGGCGAGCAGATTGAACTGGTCGCCGCCGAGCGCGAAGGCGGCCAACGCAATCAGACTTTCTTTTTGCCGGCCCGATACGACCATGCGCCGCATCAAAATGTTAACATAGATTTTTACCTGTTTCGGGTTTTATATCTGTATCGCGAACGTTTACGAGCTTTACAGCACTTACAGAATGCACGGGACAAAATGGATCGGAAATTGAGGCACTTACCTGAGAATACACCTGAGCATACACCTGAGAATACACCTGACAATAAGATCGCGGCTAATCTGGAAATTTTGAC
>JAGRPD010000281.1 GCA_020439875.1 Verrucomicrobiales bacterium | reverse complement strand
CTCTCCTGCGGCATGAGCCAGGCACGGAGCCGTGCCAGCAATGACGGCTGCGGAGTGCGCACGATTACTGATGACGCGGCCAGCGATTGCGGCAACGCGGCTTCGAGAAACCAATCACGACGCAATGCGGCTCTTGCTTCCGGTTGAGCGAGTTCGACGGTCAGAGCCCGCATCTCCTCAGCGGTCAGCGACCCTTCGTGCCAGCGATTCAACAGGTGTTGGAGTTCAGGTTTCATGAAATCATTGAGTTTGGGCCAATTTGCGCTCCACACAGTCCGCGAGCGCCTGCCGCAGTCGGTAGAGCGACTTCGTCACAGCATCGAAGGACAGACCCGTCGCCCGCGCGACCTCCTCGACAGGCTGTCGGGCCTCGTAGCGCAGCGAGAGCATGCGGCGTGACTTCTCCGGCAGGGCAGCCACGCAGTCATCCAGCGCCTGCTGCCGCCGCTGCCATTCATCCTCCGCCGCGTGATCCGACTCCGCGAAAGCCACGTCCACCTGCTCCATGAACGCCTCCATCACCTCGCTATCCGCCACCACCTTTGCGGACTTCTGCGAGCGCCAGTGCTTCAAAATCAGATTCCGCGCCACGCCACGACACCACGCGGGCTGGTTTTCAATGGGGGTGCCTTTTTCCACCTCCGCCGCCAGCCGCACCCACACCTCCTGGATCACATCCTCCGCCGCATGCGCATCCCGCAGCAACCCGCCCACAAAGGCACTAAGCCGGTGCCGGTCATGGATAAACTCGGCAGCAGCACGCTGGATGGTATCGGATTCGTGGGACATTCAAAGGAATGTTCCATGAACCTGCGAAAGATGGACAAAAAACTTTGGACTTACCTCCAACGCCTTTTCGCAAGCGGGCAGCAGCAACTACAGCACCGCATGGAACGCCATTCCATGCCACCGCATCGAGCTTGAGGATGGCTCGAAGGGTGCGACACACGCGATGCAAGACGAACCGTCACCAGTCATCAGCTTGTTTAACGAAGTCTTTTGCAACTCCAGTGATCACTCATGGCGCTACGCGCACGCGGTAGAACTTGCTCATGCCGCTCGCAGCGGGGTCTTGGAAGTGGAGCGTGCTGCCTGCGCCTGAGACGACTCCGCCGACGGGCGTCCATGTCCCGGTGAGGGTGGTGCTGCTTTCAAGCTGGTAGCCGTGCCCGGCATAGCCCATGATGCCAAGATCAAAGGTGCCGCCGGCCAGACCGACAGAAACAGGCCTCACCACGCTGACGTCGAGCACGGTGCCATTGTTGATGAAGTTCGCGGGCAGAGTTTGCGAGCCGGTGATGATGTCGAGCAGGCCGTTGTTGATGAAGGTGCCGCCGCTGGACAACCCAGTGCCGCCGATGAAGCGCATGGTGCCATTGTTCACCACGGTGCCGCTGGCGTCTAGGGATCCGCCTCCTGTGAAGACGAAGGGCGTGCTGCCATCCACGCGCACGCTGCCGGGGTTGACCGTGCCGGTCAGCACGACGGTGCTGTTCGCCGCGCCGGCACTGTCGAAGATCAGCACATTTCCGGGCTGCGCCGTGGTGATCTCCGACCCGTTGAGCCAATTGCTGGCGGAGAACGCATTGCCGCTGCTGCCGCCGATCCAGCGCCGCTCAAACGCTGCCGCGGTGGGTGACACGCAGATGCCGAAGGTGCGTGTGACGCTGACGCCATTGCCGGTGATGGTGAAGTCAAAAGAGGCACGGCCATTGAAGCCCGCACCGGGCGTGAAGGTGGCGATGCTGCCCGCGAGCGTGACGCTGCCATTGACGGCGTTGCCAACCGCAAACGCCGGAGCGGCGAACCCCCCTGCGTGGATGGCGAGATCGCAGGTCGCCAGGGTATTCGTCGCGGTGAGCGCATGCGGATCGGCAAGCCAGTTCAGGTAATCTTCCAGCGCCGTGAAACCATCGCCGTCAGCATCGTCGTTGTTGCTGGCGACGGCGGGATCGCTGCCGATGGCGGTCTCAAACCAGTCCGGAATGCCATCGTGATCGGTGTCAGCAGGCACGTCATAGGCGGGATAACCGGGCCATGGCGCATTGGGCGAAGAGGGCGTGTCCAGCACATCGGAGGGCTGGTCAATAATGCCGTTGTAGTTCGGTGCCACGGTGCCGTAGGTGTTGAAGTAACGCGGATCGGCGGGCGTGGTGGCGATGCTACCTTTGTAGTGCCAGGTGCCGTCGCGCGTCTCCTGAACGATGCGCTGGTCGATGGCGTCTTGCTTGGCATTCGCACCTACATCGCTGAGCACGATGCGGAAGGCCTCGCGCGCGGTGTGCGTGGTGCAGTAGTCGGGGAAGAAAGGCGTGCTCACCTGGATGTCGGCCTGCGTGGCGCCGCTCGGGATGATCACGGACGCGGCATTCCAGTTGTCGTTTTCATAGAGGATGCTGCCGTCGGTCTGCTCCATGAGGTTGCCGGTGACGTAGTATTGCTGGCGATCGGTCGGGCTGCCGGCATCCGGCTTCATCAAATACTGCACCGAGCCCGCAGCGGGACCGCGCTTGTAGTAGTTGTTGACGAAGTTGCACGCCTTCACGCCGCCGTCCGTGGTGCGCGCCTGCCAGTTATAGACAACGTTGTTGCGAATGTCGCACCGGCCCGCGTACTGGCCGCCCTGGTTGAGGCCGCCGGCGAGGCTCCAGTTTCGATCTGTGCAGTGCGCGATGAGATTGTGGTGATAGCTGGAAATTTCCCCACTGATGGAGGCCGCAAAGGCGTGTGTTTCAAATTTCGAGCGATCCGCCGCGGCGTAGTGATAGGAGTGCTGGAGGGCCTCGCTAATGATGTTGCGCTGAAAGGTGATGTTCTTCGCGCCGCGGGAGCTGGTGGCTTCATCAATCGTCCAACTGAGGCTGCAATGATCGATGATCGTGTGATCGGAACCGCTCTGGCCCATGCCATCCATGGCCTGCTGCGAGGCATCGCCCAGCCTCATGCGCATGTGGCGGATGATCACGTCGTTCGCGCCCAGCATCCCCGCGCTGTAGTCGGCGAGACAGATGCCCTCACCCGGCGCGGTCTGGCCCGCGACGGTGACGTAGCTGTTGCCCTCGGCGATGGTGCACTGGCGCTTCAGATGAATCAAACCTGAGACGCGAAAGACAATCGTGCGCGGCCCGGTGGCCTCGATGGCCGCGCGATAGCTGCCTGGGATCACTGCCTCGCCCTTCGTCGTGTCGTAGTCGAGCAAGTTAGTCACTTCAATCACACTGCCACCGCGCCCACCGCGGGCGAAGCGTCCGTAGCCCTCCGCACCAGGAAAGGCGAGGTGCCGGATGCGGAAGCGCCAGGTGTCGCCCGTGGTGACATTGCTGGAGGCATCCACCTCATCCACGCGCCAGTAGTAGGTGGCATCGCTGGTGAGTGAGTTCACGGTCTTCGTGAGCGCGGTTTGATTGCCGAGCGCGCTCATCGTTGCCTCGCTCGTACCAAAGTAAACCGTGTGGCTCACCGCGCCGCTGCCCGCCGTCCAGGCGAGCTGCACGCTGCCACTATCGCCATCAAAGTGCTCGTCGTCGTTCGCAGGCGTGGGTTTCTTCGCGCGTTTTGCGGGATTGGTGCCGTCGAGTTCGAAGCCATTGATGTAGGGCGTGTTTTCCGCCGCAGAGCTGCCATTGCCGAGCGCTGTGAAGCTCACGACCACATCCACGCCTGCTGTTGCGGTGAAGGTGAGGTAAGCGGACGCGGCATCCGCATCATCCATCACCCGCCGGGTCGGCGTGAGACTGGCAATCTGCGTCACGCCGTCCACCGCGATGCTGATGTCGCTGGGCGTGTTCGTCACCGCGTTGAAGCCATTGTGAAAGGTCGCCAGCGTGTGCGTGCCCGCAGGCAGCCCGCTGAAGACCATCTCCACAGCGCCGTTGCCGCTGGTCACATCCTTCACATAGACCGCATCCATCGCCAGCAGAGCGCCCGCGTCGATGCCTGCCTTGTACCAATTTCCATCCAACTGCGCGCCCGGGGCGCCTGCTTTACGGATCAGCACGCCGACATTCCCGTAGCCGCGCGAGGGCGCAGCAGGATCAAACTGCCACTCGATAGAATGCGGTGCTGCCGTGTCGCTGCGCAGCGAGTAGCGGCCCAGATCCACCTTCAATGCTGGCCACGCGGAACCTGATGGCACGACATTTACCGCGAAGGTCATTGAAGAGTGCAGTCCCGCGGCATCGAAAGCCGTCAGCGTGACGTTTGTCACCCCGAGGGAGCGCACGCTGCCTGCGGCGGGCGATTGCGTGACACTGGTGACGCCGACATTGTCCGTGGTCGCCGCCTGATTCGCGTAGCTCGGCAGTGTCGCCTGCCCGCCCGCATCCGCCACGAGCGTGAGCGGATAAAAGCCACCGCCCGGCGCGGCAATGGTCGGCGCGGTCGCATCCGTGACGGCGAGCACGGCGGCATTGCTGGTAGTCGTGGCGACACTGTTGGTGATGGCGCAGGTGTAGCTGCCGTTGTGCGACGGCAGCGCGCTGCTGATCACATAGCTCGCGCTCGTTGCGCCGGAGATCGCCACGTTGTTCTTCAGCCACTGGTACGTTGCCGCAGGCAGGGCATCTGCCTGCACGGAAAAGGTCACGCTCTGGCCCGCGAACACACTCGCGCCAACGGGCTGGGAGGTGATCACCGGCGCGTAATTGACCGTGAGCACTGCGGCATTGCTCGTCGTCGTGCCGTTCGCGTTGGTCGCCTGTACGGTGTAGCTGCCCGCATCGGCAGGCGCGGCGGTGAAACTGAAGGCGTTGCTGGTCGCGCCGGGGATGGCGCTCGCTCCTTTGAACCACTGAAACGTGACCCCTGTGGCATCAAGCACGGCGCTGGTGAAATTCACCACGCTGCCGGAGGTCACCGTCTGCGTCGCCGGATGCGTGGTGAAGTAGGGCGCGAGGCTCACCGTGAGCGTGGCGGCATTGCTCGTCACACTTCCCGCATTGTCCGTGACGATGCAGGTGTAGCTGCCCGCATCACCGGCAACGGCGCTGTTGATCGTGTAGGTCGCGCTCGTCGCGCCCGCGATGTTGCTGCCATCCTTCTGCCACTGATAAGTCAGCGCGATGGGCGCGGTCGCGGCGACAGTGAAGGTCACCATCTGCGTGGGGCTGGTGCTCTGCGATGAGGGATGCGTCACGATTGTCGGCAACGGCCACCAGCCGATGGCGTTGGTGGCGTTCGCGAAGTAATCACGCGTGGCTTGATCCATCTGCTGGTTGTTCAGCAGCGTGCTGCCGCCCACGCCGGTGGCGGCGTTGTTGTAGGTGGGGCGCGACGTGATCACAATGGGCGTGGTGCCATCGGGGGCCACACTTTGATACTCCCAAAACTTCACGTCAGGTGCGGTGGTGGCATTGTTGAGCTGCCAGCCGGCGGCGTGGATGTGCGCATCCATCCGGCAGTTCATCCACACCACCTGGCTGTAGGGGAAGCCGCCGCCCGCATTTGGATCGATGCGGGCGAGGTAGGTACCGTTATCCACCACGCCCGGACCTCGGGTAAGCTGGCACTGATGGAAAAAGTAGCCCGGCGTGGTGGATGGCGTGTTGCGCGCCTGCACGTAGATGCCGCCGGAGATTTGGCCGACCATTTTCAGCTCGCAGTTGTGGAAGAA
>JAGRPD010000280.1 GCA_020439875.1 Verrucomicrobiales bacterium | reverse complement strand
GCGAAGAACGCCATCCTCATTGTCGAATTCGCCAAGATGGAGCACGAAAAAGGCACGCCCTGGCTGCAAGCCGCCGTCGAAGGCGCCCGCCTGCGCCTGCGGCCCATTTTGATGACCTCCCTCGCCTTCATCCTCGGTGCCGTGCCCCTCGCCATGGCCACCGGCTCCGGTGCCGAGTCCCGCAAAGTCATGGGCACCGCCGTCGTCTTCGGCATGTCCCTCGCCACCCTCGTCGGCGTCTTCGTCATCCCCGCCTGCTACGCCTTCGTCATGCGACTGAGCACGCGGAAAGCCGCCTGATTTCATCTTTATGCGCTCCTTTTCACATCTCCTCCTCGCCTCACTCCTCCTGGTGAGCATTTCCAGTTGTAGTGTCGGCCCCCGCTACACGGCGCCTGCCACCGTCACGCCCAAGAGCTTCCGTTTTGGCTCCAAGAAGCCCGCACTCTCCCTCGGCGACCTTGAATGGCGCTCGGTTTTCCGGGATGCCGCACTGCGTTCGCTCATCGAAGACGCCCTCGCGGCCAATCAAGACCTCGCCGCCGCTGCCGCTCGTGTGTTGCAGGCTCAAGCCCAGTTCCAAATCGCCAAAGCCAAGCTCTGGCCCAGCATCGGCGCTGGAGCCGACTACACTTACACCGACATCAATCGCCCCGTGGACTCCACACCGGGCCGTTTGCCCATTCCGTCGGAATTTGACCACCGCAGCGCCGGACTCGGCATCTCACTTCTCAGCTACGAAGCCGACTTCTGGGGCAAAATCCGCAACGCCAGCGATGCAGCCCGTGCTCGCTTTTGCGCCAGCCAAGAAGCGCAGCGTCAGGTGCAGGTCGGACTCATCGCGGGCCTCGCCACGGGCTATCTCACCCTGCGGGAACTCGACGCGGAACTCGGCATCGCCCGCCGCACACTCACCGCACGCAAAAAATCCCTCGAACTCGTCACCACACGCCAAAAAGGCGGCCAAGTCGCCCTCACCGACGTCAAACAGGCCCAAGTGCTCGTCGCCGAAACCGAAGCCGCCATCACCCAGATCGAAAAAGGCATCGGTCAGCTCGAAAACCAGCTCTCCGCCCTCGCAGGCCGTGCTCCAGGCTCCATCCGGCGTGGTTCCGGCCTCAGCAGCTCACTCGTCGCCACCGCACCAGCGGGGCTCCCATCCGACATCCTGCGCCGTCGCCCAGACCTCGCCGCAGCGGAACTCAACCTCATCGCCGCCACCGCCGACATCGGCGTGGCCCAAGCGCAGCTCTTGCCTAGTTTCACCCTCACCGCCTCCGCAGGCCTGCGCAGCAAAGAATTCAGCGATCTCTTCACCAATCCCTCCCGCCTGTGGCAGATCGGCCCTGGCGTCAGCGTCCCCATCTTCGCCGGAGGCCGCCTCCTGGCCGCTCTGCGCGGCAGCAAAGCCGTCCACGCCGAAGCCGAGGCCCGCTACCGCCAATCCGTCATCACCGCCCTGCAAGACGTCTCCAATGCGCTCATTGATCAGCAAACCAGCACCCGCTACGCCGCTGCGCAAAACAAAGTCGTCACCGCTCGCAGCGAGGCCCTCACCCTGATCCGCCAGAACTACGAAAACGGCACCACCAGCTACCTCGAAGTCCTCTACAACGACCAACAACTCTTCGCCGCCGAACTCACCGCAGTGCGTGCCCAACTCGACACCCTCACCGCCCGCGTCGATCTCTACCGCAGCCTCGGCGGCGGCTGGAAGTGATCCCTCACTGCTCAAAAACAGGAACGGTGGTCCAGCGATCAGCGTGAATAAAGTGTCTGTCCCGAATGGCACTCGGGTAAGGCCCATGATCGTTGATTTTCGGCGGGGGTTGGCCGGGGGTAAAATGCGCTGATTTGACTGCTCATGGAGCATCCAACTATCGTAAAACGGCAAGAACACCCGCGAGGACGAAGGCAAAATCCGTACCAGCTCATCGACGTCAAGATCAGCATCCCGAGCTTTTAGCCCGACTTCGCGGACTCGT
>JAGRPD010000279.1 GCA_020439875.1 Verrucomicrobiales bacterium | reverse complement strand
GTGAGACCCTGGGCTTCATGCTGCGCGGTGATGAAGGCATCGACCGGTGTGCGCACCCAGTCCTTGTTCCGCACGGTGGGCAGCGGCGGGCGCTGGATGGGCTGGAAGGCCCAGTGATCCGACTCGATCCGCAGTGTTGGCAGCAGGCTTTCATCCCAGGCCATGCCTTGCTCGATCCACGCGGCCAGCAGGCCGACCTCGCGCTCGCTGAGGGCCGCGCCCCCGCCTTCGACGGGCGGCATGCGGTCGTCGGGATTGGATTCGGTGATCTTTTCCAGCAGGCGGCTGCTGCGCGCCTTGCCGGGTTCCGCCAGCGGATCGCCGGTGCTGTAGCCGAGGATTTCGTTGCGCACGTCGAGCCGGTGGCCGGACTCGGGCTTGTCACCCGAGTGGCATTTGAAACAGCGCGACTTTAGCAGCGGATAGACATCGTGGGCAAAATCGACGCGGCCCTGCCACGGCGTGCCTGGCAGCGGTGGAGGAGCCTCGGCCAGATCCGGTGGGCGGACGGCTTCGAGCACGTCGTCCCAGGAGCGGCTGAGGACCAGGTCGTCGATGTGGATGCGGTCGCCGGACTCGGTTTTGCGGCCGGTGCCAAAGCCGATCCAGCGCACGAAGTTGACGCTTTGGGAGTGCTGGATCTTCGCGGCGGGTTGGTCGCGGTCACCTGGCTTGGGGTTCACCCACAGTTCGAAGCGGTCGAAATCCGCGCGCTCGCCCGCCTCACTTTTGGAAAGCCGACCCACCACCACGTAGTCGCGATCCCGCTCCAGCTCGACCTGGCTGTAGGCGGTTTTGGCGGCGCCGATGCGGACCATGAAAACGGTCTTGCCCTTCTTCGGTCCCGATTCGGCGACGTGCAGGCCGAGGTTCGGCACATTGTCGGAGTGCGTGGCGCGGTCGCCACTGTCGAGCCGGTCGAGCCACAGGACGAAGAATTCGCTGTCATCCTTGGGCGGCTCGTAGCGCAGGTGAAAACGAACGAACAACTCGTTGCCGCGAAACGGCGCGGCCAGCTCGCGGCGCAGCGGGTTGTTGCGGTCGCCCGTGCCGCGAAGCAGCACGCCGGGTTTTCCCTCCTCCACGGTGGCCGGACTGGCGGCGGGCAATTTCCACCCGCCTTTGAAGCCGCTGCCCGTCCCTTCATCAGCGAAGTTTGCGGAAGAGAAGCCGTCCTCGGCGACACGGGCGGGCTCCACGGCCGAAGCCATGCCGAGACTCAGAAACGGAACGATGAAACGAAAGTTCTTCATGCAGCGGGCGACCCAGGGACACCGACGGAAGTCGCCCAGCCGATGTCGATCTTGAAATCACCAACGCCACGGGGCAGGGCCAACTTGCGTTTCAGCCGCTGCGGAGGAGGTCTGTCACAAAGCGCCTCCGCCCAGGAAGAGCCGGAGTGCGGCGATGCAAGCAACGGCCACATTGATGGTGAGACCGATCTTGCGCTGGCAAAACGATCCCAGGATGATGCCGAGCAGACACAGAGGCAAGGTGAACCAGAGCGACCATCCCAAGAAGGGGATGAGTCCTGGAAGCAAGAGGACCGCGCTGAGGAGACCAATCACGACCGAGAGAAACTGCATCATGGTGAGTGCAAAGGATGTTGGGATGGGCCGGGTTGCAAGAGGATTCTGAAGCCGGAGGCAGGCTGTGAGATCGTTCGCGGTGATTGCACCGGCAGGATTTGGGGGCAGGAGACGGTTCAGAAGCTTTTGGAATTACGAATTGGGGCAGGGATTGGTAAAAGATGGGGGGGTGAAAGATTTGGAAACAATGTTGCAGCAACACAGTTTGCATCGCTTGATTTTGCGAGGTTTTGAGGGCGTGAAAGTTGCAGAATGGGTCGTTCCGGACCCGTCTGGATGCGCTCATCTCTGATCCCTCATCCCTCATCCCTGATCCCTAATCCCCTCTCCCTCACAATGCAGGCTGGACAGGGGGAGATGGGGCGGTCAGCATGTTTGGATGATGATCTGGATGCGAATGTTGAAGTCGGTGGCTCTGATGCTTGCAGGGCTGGGTGGGGGAATGGCGATGGCGACCCAACCCAATTTTGTGTTCATCATGGCGGATGATTTGGGCTGGGCAGATGTGGATTTTCATGGTGGCAATACGCCGACGCCGGAACTGGATCGGCTGAGGAAGGCGGGGATGGAACTCACTCAGCACTATGTGGCCCCTGTGTGTACGCCGACTCGCGCGGGGCTGCTGAGCGGGCGGTTTTGGTCGCGCTTTGGCGTGGCCAATCCCCGCAATGAACGGACCTATCCCTTTGATACGATGACGCTGGCGCGGGCGTTGAAATCGGTGGGCTACGAGACCTGTCTGACAGGAAAGTGGCATTTGGGTTCGCGTCCGGAGTGGGGGCCGAATCACTTTGGGTTTGATCACAGCTACGGCTCTCTGGCGGGCGGTGTGGGGCCGTACGATCATTCGTACAAAAAGGGGGAGTACGCGGCGACGTGGCATCGCAATGAGACGCTCATCACCGAGGAGGGACATGTGACGGATTTGATCACGGCGGAGGCGGTGCGCTGGCTGGAGGGGCGGGGGGAGAGGCCCTTTTTTCTCTACGTTCCCTTCACGGCGGTGCATCTGCCGGTAAAGGAGCCGAAGCCGTATTTGGACGCGGTGCCAGAGGCGATTCAGGGTGAGGTGCCACGGCATTATTCGGCCTGCATTCGGCATCTGGATGAGTCGGTGGGGAAAATCCTGGCGGCTCTGGAGCGGACGGGACACGCGGCGGATACGTTGGTGATTTTCACCAGCGACAACGGGGGCAGCACGTCGGAAAACAACGACTCGAAGTATCCGGCGGATGATTATCCCGAGGGCAACATTCCGGGCAACAATCTGCCGTTGAGAGGGAAGAAGGGAGATGTCTTCGAGGGCGGCATCCGGGTGCCGACGCTGGCTTGGTGGCCGGGGCGGTTGAATCCGGGGCGGTTCGAGGGGGCGGCGCACATTGTGGATTGGATGCCGACGCTGTGTGGGCTGGCGGGTTACAAGCCGGAGCGAGATTTGAAATGGGATGGGCAGGATCTGTGGCCGCTGCTGACGGGGCAGGCCACGGTGGGGGAGCGGACACTGTATTGGCAGGGGCCGGGATTTCGTGCCAAGGCGGTGCGGGTGGGGGACTGGAAGCTGACGGCGGTGCGCGAGGGAGCGGGGTGGAAGGAGGAGTTGTTTGATCTGGCGGCGGATCCGAGCGAGACGCGGGATCTTTTTGCGGAGGAGCCAGAGCGGCTGGCGCAGCTGCGGGCGGCGCTGCAAAAGCTGGAGGCAGGTGATCGCGACGCGGTGGCGACGGAGAAAAATTGATCGGACTTTTCGAACGGGACGCTGCCGCCCTGGGCGGAATTTTCTGAACGGATGGGTGAGGGGGGAGTCAGAGTCGATGAATGCACCTGCGAGAGCAGGGCGGCCGTTTCTCAGATTCCTCAACACAATCCTAAACCCCCTGGGCGGGGCTCGATGCGTCGGGTCCCGCCCTTTTGCTGCCTGCCGGTTGAGGGTCGGCGCTGCGGGGATGGGGCTCGTCGGCGTAGAGGACGCGGACGAGGTAGAGCCCGGCGGCGGGGGCGGATTGATTGGATTTGATGCCGTCTTGCGGATGCTGTAGCAGGTCCTCCAGCCAGGCTAGCGGGGCTCGACCGCGGGCGATGTGGACGAGGCTGCCGACGAGCATGCGCACCATTTTGTAAAGGAAGCCGTCACCTTCGAACTCCAGCTCCCAGAGGGGCTGGGCGGGATCGGTGTGGAGGGTGACGCGATGCAGGGTGCGAACGGCGTGGAGCGGATCCGGTGTGGCGGGTAGGGCGGTGGAGCCTGCGCGATTGGCGCTGAGACGGGAGAAATCATGCCGTCCTTCCAACAGGGAAGCGCCGCGACGCAGCAGGTCGGCATCGAGCGGGCCATAGACGTGCCAGGCGCGGTTCACCTCCAGGGGATGCAAAATATCGGATCGCCAGATGCGGTAGCGATAGACCTTTCCGATGGCGTCAAAGCGGGCGTGAAAACCGTGCTGCAGGCTGGCGTGGAGCACGCGGATGGTGGGAGGCAGATGGGCGTTGAGGGCGCGCACCCAGGCCTCAGGTGGCAGGCGATGCGGATGGGGCACGATGGCGTGGGCGACCTGCCCGAGGGCATGCACGCCGGCGTCGGTGCGGCCAGATCCTTGACTGCGCACGGGTCCGTCGGCGACCTTGGCCAGGGCGGCGTCCAGCGCATCCTGCACGGCTCCGCCGCCACTGAGTGTCTGCCAGCCCCGCCAGGGTGTGCCGTCGTAGGCCAGCGTGAGACGCAAGCGGGGAGGGGTGGGGTCAGTGTCCACGGCGGGTGCGGCGGCGGTGCGGAGCGGCGGGGGAGTCGGGGTCGAGCCAGGGCATCTCGGTGGTTTCGTCCGGCAGGAGGAATCCCTCGGGTCCGCGCTGGCTGTTGAGGTAATCTTGTAGAATGACGACGGCGGCGAGTTGATCGACGACCTCGCGCCGGGCGGCGCGATCGGTGATGCCGGAGCGGGAGAGAGCGGCTTCGGCCTCGACGGAGGATAGGCGCTCATCCACGGGGATGAGGGGCAGCCGATGCTCCAGGACTTTGCTGAGCTGCTCGGTGAAGCGCTCCACCCGAGCAGCGGCTTCACCGGCCCGTCCGCTCAGGTGCAGGGGGTGACCGATGACGATGCGGGCGATGTGTTTTTCCCGGACGATCTGGGCGATGGCGTGCAGCGGATCCTGCTGCGCATCGAGCGTGCGCAGCGGCGTGGCGACGAGTTCCATCTCGTCGCTGATGGCGAGCCCGATGCGGCTGGTGCCGTGATCGATGCCGAGAATGCGAGGCATGGTGGAGGGGGCGAGTTAGCGAAGCTCAGCGGGCAGGGTATCGACCAGCCGTTTGATGCGCTCCGCATCGGCTTGGTTGGTGACGAGCACTGCATCGGGCGTGGCGACGACGATGAGACCGCGCACGCCGAGGAGCGCGACGTGCTGGGAGGAGGCGGCAAAGACGATGTTGCCCTCGGCCTCGAGCTGAGACATGGCTCCGTGGTAGTGATTGCCGGAATCGTCGGTATTCAGGTGGCGAGCGACGGAGGTCCAGTTGCCGACATCGTCCCAGTCAAAGGTGGCCTCGATGTTGAGGACGCGGGAGGCTTTTTCCATCAACGCGTAGTCGATGGAGAGGCGGGGCAGGTGATGAAACTGGTGCGCCACGGTGGCGTTGAGATCGCTGCTGTGACGGAGTTCGGAGATGAAATGGGACAGGTCAGGGCAGTGACGGCTCAGTTCTTGGATGACGCAGGGCAGCGTCCAGATGAACATGCCTGCATTCCAGGTGAACGAACCTTGGCTGAGAAAGTAGTCCGCCAGATCTGGGCTCGGCTTTTCACGGAAGGACCGCACTTCATAGACGGGAAGCTCGGAATCGCCTGGGATGGCTGCACCGCGTCCGCGCTCGACGTAGCCGTAGCTGGGGCACGCCCAGGTGGGCGGGATGCCGACGGTGACGATGGCCTCGGAGCGTTCGGCAGCGGTCATGGCCGCCGCCAGTACCTGTTGGAAGGCGGCGGTATCTTTGATCAAATGATCGGAGGGCAGTACCACCATGGTGGCCTCTGGATCCTTCGCGGCGACCCAGCCGATAGCCAGGGCGATGGCCGGAGCGGTGTCTCGCTTTTCGGGTTCGGCGAGAATGTTCTCGACCGGGATGCCTGTGGCGACGGCGCGCACTTGATCCAGCTGATGTTGATTGGTCAGGATGAGGATGTTTTCCGGGGCAAACAGGCCGTCGAGGCGGCTGAGGGTCAGCTCCAGCAGGCTGCGCTCACCGAACAGGTGGAGCAGCTGCTTCGGCTGGCGGTCGCGGCTGACCGGCCAAAAACGTTGGCCGGTGCCTCCGGCGAGGATGAGAGCGTAGTGATGGGAGAGCGGGGCAGACATGGGGGAGAAGGAACGGTGGGGGGAAGGTCAGTGGGATGCGAGCGGAATTTCTACTTTCAGCAGCGGAGACTGCGGGTATGGTACCGACATGACGGCTGAGACTTCCGCTGAAAACCCGTATGAAACGTATGCGTCACTGATCGCGCCAGCGGCGGCGGGCTGCGCATTGGGCATCTTGTTTGGGCGGGGCATGAGCCGAAAGTCGGCCAACACGCTCGCGCTGACCCTGCTGGCGACGGCTGCTGCGGTGGCGGCTCCGGTGGTCACGGATCTGGTACAGAGAGCCGCCAATCGGCCTGGCACGGAGCGCGGCAGTCGGCGTCGTCTGCAATCCATCCGCGATGGCGGGGTGCCGCCGGAGATGGCGGAGGAGTTTTTCATGCTCGAGGACGAAGGCCCCTACCGGGGCTGAGAGTC
>JAGRPD010000278.1 GCA_020439875.1 Verrucomicrobiales bacterium | reverse complement strand
GGGATGTCGAGATCGCCCTTCAGGTACATCATTGCCTCCTGCAGGTTGGCGACGCCGATGATGTCGATACCCTCCACCACGCTGGCCTCCACGGCGCAACGGCGGGGGACGAGCAGGCGCTGGCGGCCGCGCGCCCGAGCTTCGAGGGCGATGGCCAAGATGCCGCGAACGGGCCGCAGCTCGCCATTGAGCGCCAGTTCTCCGATCATGGCGGAGGTGGGAAGGGCGTGGTCGGGCAGGCGAGCGTGGTGGGCCAGCAGGGAGATGGCGATGGGGAGATCGAAACCGGGCCCTTCCTTTTTGAGGTCGGCGGGAGCGAGGTTGACGGTGGTGACGCCGTCGTTGAAGCGGAATCCGCTGCTGAGGATGGCGGCGGCCACGCGCTCGCGGCTTTCTTTGACGGCGGCATCGGGCAGGCCGACGATGAGGATTTTGGGGGTGCCACCGCCTTCAAAGGACTCGATCTCCACCTCCGTGGCATTGACGCCAATGAGGGTGGCAGAGTAAGTGCGGGCAACCATGCCGCCATCATGAAACGCCCCATGCCCGGCGCAAGCAAAGAGAGCAGGCGCTCACAGCGGCACGACCCGGGCGCGGCCCAGCCCTGCGGCGAAATTGTGGAGAGCTGGGGGCGGAGGTTGGTAAAAGATGGGGGTAAAAGAGGGGGTTGAAGGCGGGCTGGCTTCTGGGATCGCGGATGAGGTTTCGGGATGGAAACTTTTGCGGCTCGCCTGCCCAACGACTGCCATCCCTCTAGATCTCCCGCACTCAGGTAGGTTAGTGGTCGTTTAGCCTGGCTCCCGCTTTGAGGGAGAACCACCACTCGGATCAGCACCTCTTGCTGCGACCGAACGGCCTTTCTTGATCCAACGAGTTGCCGATTTTTTTTGGTCTTCACTGCGTTCCATCAAGTCCTGTGCGGCTACCGGTCAAAAAATCCTGATGAGAGCTATGCCACAGTCTCGGCCGAACGGTTCAAAGCGTACGTCCCCCCTCCTGGAAACTCAGGCAAGCCAGAGCCTCCACCATGTAGCCACCTTCGGCAAGGAACTGGAGGTACTCGTTCTCCTCGTCGCTGCTCGGGTACCGCTGCTTCTTGTAGAAAAGCTTGGTCGGGCAAGATCTGGCGACTTTGAAGTCCGACTTGGTCAGGAAGCCCATGGTGGAGGAGAAAAATGCCCCACTTGGCCCAGCAGCACAAGTCCCACCACGGAGGCGGTCCAAGCTTCCTCGACCCCACTTGTTACTGGGCGAACGCCCGTTCATGGGGTAACGAGAGGTAGATTTTTGCGGGCCATTGCCCATGAGACTGTGCGGGGAAACCTTCCTGGGCTAACGATCGCCCAAACCTGATCGCCAACCTTCTTCGCTTCTACTCGAATACTCAGATGCTTCAACGCTCCGCCATCTGAACTCCGCCACCAATTCAAGTTCTCCTCTGAAATTTCCGATACGCTGTCGACTTCTCGATTGAAGGTCTTGTAGATGATCGATCCGACAGGCACCCTCATCCTCGGAGGCACCGAAAGACTTGCCAACCGAGCTGAAGCGTTTGGTATGGCGGTGACGACTCTCAATTTTGGAGTTGGCAGCTGGACAGGAAATAATTCAGCTTGCTTGGACTCTAGTAGCTGTTCTTCGGACTTCTTAAGACCCAACTCCGCTCGCACCAACAGAACGGGCGCTCCACACCTCGAAGCACAGGCGTTTAAGGTAGATTCAAAGCTGGCAACAGGGCAGAATCTCTCGCGAATCCTGTCTACGGCATCAAAAGAAAGCCGACCGAAAGCGCGAAGTTCGCTCTGAAGCCAAGGGTAGAACAACGGCTCATAAAAGCCGATATCAGCCGCAATCAAATCCATCATCTTCTCGACGGGATCTTTTTTTATGGTCGACCGATGCAACGGGAGTTCTAACTGTGAACACATTGTCAGAACGTGGGCTATTTCATGCCAACGGGTAAAAAACCGTCTAGCGCCCTTCTGGCCCCGGCAGTCGATTACTGCTACGTAATGGTCTTCAGTCTCACCACTTCTTTGCTTCCGGCGGATCAGAGTGGCGAACGTTTCTGAGTCAAGATCGTTGCGAAGTTCCACGAAGGCAAAGTCTCGGTGCTTGCGAGCATGTTCGTCGATGAGAACTCCTAGATCCTCGTCCGACCAGACTTCCACAATCGAAAGGTTGTATCGATCACAGACAAGTGCCTCTAGCTCACCGATCGAACTGATTTCTTCTCGCTTGGTCACACGCCGAATCTTGTCACGACAATAGGCCAAAATTCCGTCGACAGGATCACCCTCATGTATACCCAGAGCGTGTGCCATCGAGATAATCGGCAATTCTTGACCAAGCCTTGTCATCACAGGTACTCCTTAATTGCCCTATAGAATCCTTCCCAATCAAAGTTCTCTAAGTCATTGTCGACTGTGTCTCGACGGTTGGCAACGATCCTCATCTTCGCCTCAAGCATCGAGACGACCACATCGAAAGGAAGCTTATGCTCCAAGGCGAAATTGGACAGAGAAGTAGGGAAACGCACCTTTTCCGTTGCCGGGTTCGAGTGCGCACCGCTAGACCCCTTCATTAGATAGTCCAGGCTTACTCCAAGGGCATTCCCAATTTTCAAAAGGTATTCCGCACTGGGACTCCGAGTGCCTGTCTCCACGTCGGATAGAAACCCCTTACTTATCCCCGCAGCTGTCGCCAGCCGGTCCTGTGTGTAGTTCAGGCTCAGGCGTTTATCTCTGATTCGATTCCCAACCGAGTTCATCGAGTGAGTGAGGTTTTGTGTGAACGATGGTGCATCCAGATAAGCTCTCCGATTATGCATCCTCGCTCAAGCAGAAAAAGTTCGCAAATTCCATTTGACTACTTGCATCGCGATCAACTACGTTTATCGCGAACATGAATCGCAAAACTACCTCGAAGTCGGTGGCCACAAGTGCTGGCCGCATCCTCCAAGACCCACACGCATCGACTGTCGCGAGACGACTCGCCGCGAGTGCCCTGTCGCAATGTAATCGAGGCAATCAGACAGGGTCCAAGATGGAAGACGTAGCATCCCGAGTGCTCGACGGTGTCAAGTACAGCCAAGAGACCAAGACTCTAGCTGGATCAGTCCTGTCTCAGTCGAACAAGGCACGATAGTTGGAGGGCCACTCGATGAATATCCGCCAAGCCTCCCTTTCAGCGCTCTTGAGCCCGACAGCTTCGTTTAAAAGTTGGGCGTCTCCCGTAGAGATTCTGTATGCTGACACCTCAGGCTTTCATATTTACCACAGGCTTGGCCTGACGCTACGCCTCTCAGCGGCAGAGGATGACAAATCCGCAACCCGTTACCTCAGAACGTTGGAGGCTTATACACAAATTGTGGACGAGGCGGCGAAAGCTTGGGGTGTGAACATTCTCGAAGTTCAGGGTGACGTGATACATTGCCTGTTGGTCGCGAACACACCAGACCCTCGCTCAATTGCGCGTGTGATCGGGTTCTGCTCATCAGTCACCCAAAGTGTTTACGAAGCGATTCCAAGAATCGCAGGAACTGCCTTCGACGGGTTCAAATCTGCCGCTGACCACGGACGGTCTATCGTAATCGGCTTGAGCGACAACATGTCGGTGGTTTCCCTTGGACCGTGTGCGAATGCCCCAGCGAAACAACTTCCAAACGTGACTGCAGGACATCTCTCAATGCGCAGGGAACATCTGGAAATCGTTGGTCGAACCGGGGAACACTCGAACTGGGTGGAGGTGAACGTTTTGACACCATCTGAGCAAACCAGCGGCTGGTTTACTGCAGATCCCGCGTATGCTCAAACCCGGAACTTCAGCACTCAGCATGTTTGGGAGTTCAAGGAAGCATCCGAACGCTCAATTGCCTTTGGTGCCCGGTCCTTCAATTTCTCAAACTCATCCGCACCTGCTCGGTTCCAGGGCTTCTTTCTGCGCGCTGATCAGGACGGATTCTCCAGGCAGGTAGAGGAGGCATTTGCTTCGGGCCAAGAACAGAGAATCCAGCAACTCGTTCAGGGCTTCTGCGAGACTGTGGGCCAAAGCCTTGTGTTCAATCAGGCAACGCCGTGGACGTGTATCAGCCTTCCTTGGGCAGGAGATTGCGCAAACATGATTTTGCTGCCCCGTGACGGGCAGACCTACGCAGCTATGAGGGAAAAGGCTGGGGTAATGGCCCCTAAAGCGTGGCATGAAATTTGGACCAAACTGCGTTCAGGCATCCGCTGGGCAGTCGGCATGGCGGGAGGAAATGGAGAGGAAGGCAATGATGGCCTTGTTCTTGTGGCAACCATGTATGCAGCAGGTAGATCGTTTCCAATAGCTGCAGGTTGGGGCGTGCGGCGATCTTCGGACGCATACCAAGCGAATGGGGTCCGAGGTCAAGACACCGTGATACCAATTGTTGATCGGAAGGCTCTGGAGGTGGATTACCAGGAAGCCTTCAAGCCACTGGATACACGGTTTGAACGCGCCACCTTGTTGCGCCTCCAAGAGGTCGAAAAGAAAAAATCTGACCAACTCTCTCCCCGAGTAACCAGCTACGCGCCAGCAGCTGCCACCTTGATAGCACCCCCCCCCCCCCCTTTTCCCGTATACTTTATTTTCCCTTTTTTCTGCATTCTTT
>JAGRPD010000277.1:2965-13154 GCA_020439875.1 Verrucomicrobiales bacterium | reverse complement strand
TTCATGGCCATGCGGGCAAAGGTCTCACGGATATCCCGTGCGGCGGCTAGGGGATCGGGTTGGCCATTGGGACCCTCAGGATTGACGTAGATGAGGCCCATCTGTACGGCGGCGAGAGGATTTTCCAAATCCCGATCTCCGGAGTAGCGCTTGTCTCCCAGCCACTCGCTCTCGACTCCCCAATACACATCTTCTTGGGGCTCCCAGACATCGGCGCGGCCACCGGCGAAGCCCATCGGTTTGAAGCCCATGGAATCCAGAGCCACATTGCCTGCCAAGACCATGAGATCGGCCCAGGAGATGCGGTTGCCGTATTTTTGTTTGATGGGCCAGAGCAGACGTCGGGCCTTGTCGAGGCTGGCGTTATCCGGCCAGCTATTGAGGGGCGCAAAACGCTGCGTGCCGTAGCCCGCGCCGCCACGTCCATCGGTGACCCGGTAGGTGCCTGCGCTGTGCCATGCCATGCGGATGAAAAGCGGTCCGTAATGTCCCCAATCCGCCGGCCACCAGGATTGCGAGGTGGTCAAGAGCGTTTCGAGATCACGCTTCACTGCGGCCAGGTCGAGTTTTTGAAACTCCTTCGCGTAATCAAAGTCCGCACCCAGTGGATTGCCGCTTGGTGAGTTTTGATGCAGGATTTTCAGGTTGAGTTGTTCAGGCCACCAATCGTGGTTGGACATGGCTCCGGCGGCGGTGTGGCGGCCTGTTCCGGCCAAGTGGCCCATGACAGGGCATTTGCTCAAGTTTTCCATAAGAGTTGCGTGGGTTGGGGTGGTTGGGGTGAGATCATGCCGGGGAGAAGCCCGAGCGCGGAAGGGGAGAGTGATGAACTTTTCAGTGGTCATTCACCATGCATCCAATGCATTATAAAAATCTTATTCATGCAGAAAATGCATGATGGAATGAATTCCTCCTCATGATCACCGACTTCCCCTTTCATGCGCTGCAACATTTCCTGGTGGTGGCGCGGGAGCAAAACTACACGCGGGCGGCGGAGGAGCTGCATTTGTCGCAGCCTGCTCTGAGTCGCTCGATTCAAAAGCTGGAGGAGAGACTGGGTTGCCTGCTGCTAGAGCGCAAACCGCGCCGAGTGATGTTGACGGAGGCGGGTGAGGTCTTGCTGACGCGGGGCAAGGAGATCCTGCAGCTGGTGGAGGAGGCGCTGGCGGAGCTGAATGATGCGGGGCGGAGGGGGCGCATCCGGCTGGGAGCCATTCCAACCATTGCGCCCTACTATCTGCCTGCGGTTTTGGGGCCGTTTGCCAAGCGGCATCCTGAGATCGCCGTCGTGGTGTAGGAGGATACCACGGCGGCACTGATCCAGCGGTGCCTGCACGGGGAGATCGATTTGGCCGTCGTCGCCCTGCCGATCCCGGCCAAACAGCTCGAGGTGGAGCCCCTCTTCACGGAGGAGTTATTGCTGGTGCTTCCGGCGGGTCATGACCTGGAGCAGGCGAGATCCATCACGGCGGAGCGTGTGGATGGCTACCCCTTTGTCATGCTCAATGAAGCGCACTGTCTGACGGACAACATCGCATCCTTCTGCCGCCGCAAGGCGGTGCAGCCTGTGACGGTGGAGCGCACCAGCCAGTTGGCGACGGTACAAGAGCTGGTGGCCATGGATCACGGCGTGTCCATGGTGCCGGAGCTGGCGCGCCGCACGGACTCCAGTGCCCGTCGGGTGTATCGCTCGTTCACGGGAGAAAAACCAACCCGTACCGTGGCCATGATGTGGGATCCGTCTCGGTCATCTCCTGGAGCTGTTCTAACCTTGATGGAGCATCTGCGGAAAATGAAAAAACCGCAGGCGAATCCACAGCAAAGGGGAGCCACCGCTACTCGACCTTGAAAAAGCGTACGGCATCGATGATGACGTGGCCTTGGGTGCCGAGGTTGCTGATTTCAACCCAGCCGTCGGTGCCTTTTTCGAAGAGGAAAGTGCCCAACGGTTGCAGGTTTTTGTCTTCTTGAGGCTTCTTGGTTTGATCCACGTGGATGACTTCTTCTCCTTTGGCGTGATGGATCGTCACGGGCACGTTGGAGGCGCGATTGGAGAGCGCGCTGTAGGTGATGGCCACTTGATAGGTGGCAGTCTCGGGGAGATCCGGCACGAAGCGCGCGGACTGCGCGCCTTTGCTGGCATCGCCGTCGTGTCGATAGACATCGCCCACAAAACCGGGGGTGGTGTGTCCCGTGGTGTCGAAGCCCTTGAGGCGAGCCTCGTCATCATCGATCACGATGCCGCCGATCTCCGCTTTGGTGTAACGCGTCACATTCGGAGCGGGTGGGCTTTCGAAATCGAGCACCTGACCATCATCGAGCAGGCGTTGCTTGAGGCGGGCGGCATCGATGTCTTGAATGGCCACGTCTTGCTCGATGGCCTGCACGGCAGCGGTGGCGCAGCTTTGGCCGAGCACCATGAAGACCGGCTCCATGCGGATGCTGCCAAAGGCGATGTGACTGGCGCTGAGGCAGGTGGGCGTGAGCAGATTTTCACATTCCGCGCGGCGTGGGCGGATGCTGCGGAAGCTGATGGGATAAGGGCGTGAGCCGACCTGTACGTCGCCTTCATTGCGGACAAATCCTTCGGGCGTGACGTAGCGCTGCACGTTGTGAGAGTCCATGTTGTAGGCACCCATGCCGACGCTGTCTTCGACGATTTCTTGGCGCTTGCAGTTCTTCTCCGTCATCACGTAGTCGCTGACCATGCGGCGTGCTTCACGGATGTAGAGCTGGCGGGGCCAGTTGTCGTTGTCGGTGAATTCGTCTTTGGCGAGTCCCAGGTTTTGGTATTGAAGGCGGATCTCTTCCGGCACGCGGGGATGGTGGGCATAGGTCCAGATGAGACCTTTTTGCCAGTCTTCATGGGCTTTCCAAATCTTCTCCCGCGTGGCGTAGTCCGCCTCGGGATAGGCCCAGTTTTGTCCGATGAAGTCGGTGCTGATGGCGTGTTTGTTGTTGGTGTCAGTCTTGCGGTTGGGCATCCATGATGGTGCCCAGGAGATGCGGTGATCTCCGGCTTCGATCGCGCGCAGTGCCATCTCAAACCAGCGCTCATCGTAGTTGGCGGGCTTTTCCCAGTCGCGCCGATTTTCAGGCACATCGGTGGTGCACATGCGAAAGTTGTACGCCTGCACGCGATGGTCTCCGGCAAATTCCTCGCCCGGTCCTTCGGGGTCGATGCCGGGCAGCAGGCCGCTGGAGGGATCTCCCTTCACGAGGTAGGGATCCACGTCATGGGAAAACTGATGCGATCGGGCGTGGCGGGTCTGGATGCCGTTGAGCGTCTCGCCATACTTCGCATTTGCCTCCCGCCCCACGTGATAGCGGACGCCCGCCGCCGCCATGAGATCGCCTTCATAACCGCAGTCCAAAAACATCGCTCCCTGGAAGCGACGGCCACTTTCCATGGTGATCGCGGTGATGCGCCCGCCTTCCTTGGTGACGCCGGTTTCGCGGTTGAGTCGCTCGCCCAGGACGATGGTGACCTGATTTTTGACGGCGGCCAGCATCTCGTCATAAATCTCGGAGGCCGCGTGGGGTTCGAAGGTCCACATGCTATCCTCAGCACCGGAGTTGCCGTGGTGCTTCTTGGCAAAATAATCCTCGCGAGTCTGCTGCTGCCACTTGGCGGGGTTGTTGTAGTAACGAAACACGTGTTGATAAAACTCGCGCGAGATGCCGCCGATGGCTTTTTTGTTGCCGATGTCGGTCGCGCCCAATCCCCCGGTGGTGAGGCCGCCGAGGAATGCTGTGGGTTCGATCAAGACCGCCGTTTTTCCCATGCGTGCGGTTTGGATGGCGGCGGCGATGCCTGCCGAGGTGCCGCCGTAAATGACCACGTCGTAACTCGGTGGATCGGCGGAAAAAGCGGAGCTGACCAGTGCGAGCGATGCGGTGAGGAAGCGATGCAGGGGACGAATCATGCGGGACGAGACTCGAAGGCGGAGGCTTCGTCAACCGGCAGTCACGGCCCGATCGCGATCACCGCATCGATGGTGTGAGCGTACAAGCGACCTCCCGCGCAAGAAAGGCTGGCTCGCGTCCAGGCGGTGCCGAGAGGGCCGAGGTCGTTGATGGCCACCAGGGCCTTTTCATCCCAGCGTTCGGCCTTCCAACGCAGCACATAGACCAGGCCGCTCATGGTCGTGACGTAGAGATGCTGGCCCGCAGCGATGGGTGAAGGCGAGGCGATGTGACCCCATCCGTTGCCTTGGGAGCGATCGTCTCCCATCACGCGAAGACCGCGCGCGTTGCGCACTTCATTGTGCCGGAGTGCCCACTCGTTGAGCTGGAGGGGGCGTGGTTTGGCGGAGGATTTGAAGGAGGGGATGGAGCCTTCCGCACTCCACAGGGCGCGGTCAGGTTGATCCCGCTCTCGCAGTACCTGAACGGGCAGCATGAGGTACTCCACCTGATGGGAGCGCAGGTTGATCCGCCCCAAGAGATTGCGCTGATAGGAGCGGAAGAAACTGAAGTCGCCGACTCGGAGATTGGAGCCTTGGGTGATCTCGCGGCCTGCTTTGCCCTCGGGGATGGAGATCCGCGCGTCGGTCCAGTGGTCGCCCTCATGCAGGCGGGCGGGGATGTCATTGAGCATGTCGATGCGGTGGTTGATCACACCGGAAAAGGCATCGACGAGCAGGCACTCACCCCGATGATAGACGACGGCCTGATTTTCGAAAAGGCCGAAGCTCATGGTGCTCATGAAGCCCTCCAGCGGTAGCGACCACAGCGTGTGACCATCGGCCAAACTCACCATGGAGACGCCCTCGGGTCGCTCGGGCGGTCCGTGGCCACCGCCGCGTCCCACCAGCGCCACCCAGATGCCATCGGAGCGCTGCTGGGGCAGGGGCAGACAGCCCATGTTGACGCCGCATTCGCTGGTCCAGGCGATCTCTCCGGTGTCGATGTCGAGAGCTTGCAGCTGCGTCCACTCCTGCTTCTGCGCGTGCTCGTGTTCGTGGGTGAAATTTCCCGTCTCATCGGGAGGATAAATCTGGCGGATGAAGACGACGTTGCCTTCGTGGAGAAAGGGAATGGTGCGGCCCGCCGTGAGGATTGCGCGACTCCAGATCGGCTCGCCATCGAGGCTGAAGCAGGCGATGGTGCCGGAGGCGTTGATGAAAATGACACGGTCATTGCTGATCACAGCAGGAGGTGAGGTGCTATCGCTGAAGCAGCCGGAAAGCCGCAGTGGATGCTGGCCCGCTATGACCCGCTGCCAGCGCGGCTGTCCCGTCGCGGCATCCACGCAGCAGGCCACGATGTCGGTGCCCACCTTGACCTCCTCGCTCACGGACACGTAGTGGGAAAAAAAGGCGCGACCGTCCGCCACCACCACCGGGCTCTGACCCGTCTCGGGCAGTTCATTGCGCCAGGCGATTTGTTCTCCACGGATGACGCTCCAGCTCGTGGGCGCTGAGTCGGGCACTTGAAAATCGCCGGTGGGTCCACCGCCCTGCGGCCAATCGCTGGCCGAGACGATGGAGCTGACGATCCCGAATGCAAAAACCCAAACATGCCAACGAAACATCCCGCAGAAACGCCGACGAGCGCCGCAGCCTATCATGCGGTGCTGGCAGAGATGCTCGGTCGCGCGATGGAACCTGGCTCGCTGCGGCGTTGAAAAGATGCCATGCAACGTTTGCTCGCTTTTCTATTCCTCACCAGCTCGGCGGTGGCCCAACTGCCCACCGCGAAACCGGTGCCGCGCATGCAGGCGGTGCCGCTGCCTCATCACGTGACGTCGTTTCAACTCGATGGTCGCGAGCTGACGGCGTTTCATTTTGATCCGAGTGACAGGAGGCCGTTTTGTTATCCGATCCGCACGGGATTGGAGCCGAGCCAGACGCGCATGGGGCATCCGCATGATCCGCACGGGCATTCACATCACAACAGTGTTTGGATGTCTCATCATGACGTCAATGGGCTGGACTTCTGGGGAGATCACGCGGCGCAGCAGGGCACGATCCGCCTCGTGGCGGTGGACCGAGAGGGGTATGAAGAGAGTGATGAAGCGGCATCGATGCGGGTGACGAATCACTGGCTGCGGGTGGAGGATGAGGCGCTGCAAATGATCGAAGTCCGACGCATGGAGGTCCGTCCGCTGGATGGTGCGGCGAGTTGGTTGCTCATCGTCGATGCCGAGTTTCGCGCGCCACCGGACCATCCCGTGGAGATGGGGGCCACGGCGTTTGGGCTGATGGCGGTGCGCATGGCGCGCAGCATCGGGGTGCACGATGGAGGCGGGCGGATTTTGAATTCGGCGGGTCAGATCAATGAAACGCAGGTGTTTCGCCAACCCGCCACATGGTGTGATTACAGCGGGCGACTCACTCAGGACGAGAAGGGTTTTGCGGGAATCAGTCTGATGAATCACCCGATCAATCCGCAGAATCCGACGCCGTTTCATGTGCGAGATGATGGCTGGATGGGGGCTTGCTTGAACTTGGACGCGCCGCTGCGCCTCCTGCCCGAGGCACCGCTGCGGCTGCGCTACGGGCTCTGGGTGCATGAGGGCGTGCCGGATCGGCAGACCTGCGAGGCGCGTTGGCGGGAGTTTACCGAGCTGCCGCTGGCGGATCTGTCGGATCCGAAAAAGAAGTGACTTTGTGATTCAGCCACCGAGCTGAATGCGGCGCAGACCGCCGCCTTGATCCAGAGCTGCAGAGGTTTCCACAAATTGGGCGGCCAGATCCAGCCAGGCTTGCGCGGGCGTGTGCCAGCCACCGCTGACGCGCATCACTCGACGCAGTTCTTCATCGCTGGCACCGAGGGCGTGCAGCACCACGGAGGAGCCCTCCCGTCCCGAGCTGCAGGCTGAGCCGGTAGAGACGGAGTAGCCGACCTCCGAGAGTCGGGTGAGCCATTTCAAATTGCGATGCCGTGGCATCACGAAGAGGCTGGTATTCCACAGCCGGGGTGAGTCGGCACCGATGAGGCGGAGGTCGGGAAAGGCCTGGAGGAGCGCGGCTTCAAAGGCATCTCGCGCGGCGGCTTGCGATGTTTGGGCTTGAGGTCGTTCTGCCTCAGCGGCGCGCAAGGCCGCACCCATGGCGCAGATGGCGGGCAGGTTTTCGGTGCCGGCGCGGTGGCCGCCTTCTTGGGGGCCACCAGCTAGCCAGCGCAGGCGTTTTTCCCCGGCTGGTAGCACCAGGGCTCCGACGCCTTTCGGACCACCGAACTTGTGAGCGCTGAGGGTGATCCAGCTGCATTGCGCCAGACCCTGCAACGGCTCTTTGCCGATCCATTGCGTGGCGTCGCAGTGGAAGGAGACACCGGCTTCCGCGCAGAGATCGGCGGCTTCCCGCCAAGGCTGGAGGCTGCCGCTTTCGTTGTTGGCAGCCATGAGGGAAACCAGAGAGGCCGTCGAGTTTTGTCGCAACCAGGTCGAAAGCGATGTTAGATCGAGCAGTCCCGTCGCCTCCACGGGAAGCTCGGTGGTCGCCTCATGCGGCAGCCAACGTCGGGCCGCCTCCCGCAGGCTGGGGTGTTCCACGGCAGAAAACGCCACGCGCCCTGCCGAGGCTGCGACGTGGGCCATGATGGCGTTGTTGCCTTCGGTGGCTCCCGAATTGAAAACGATGCGCGCGGGTTCCACGCCGAGTTGTTCGGCTAGCGATTCCCTTTCCTCTTCCAAAACCCGCGCCGCCGCACCCGCCGCGCGGTAGAGGCTGGATGGATTTTGCCACCAGCGTTCGCAGGCCTCCAGCCACGCCTGTCGGGCCTCGAGGCGCAGCGGCGTGGTGGCGTTGTAGTCGAAGTAGCCGTCGCTGCCGCTCATCATCGGGGAAAGGTCGAGTCGCGGCCGGATGCGATGGCGGGAGCCACAGGCTTCATCAGGACGAGGGCGATGAGCGCCGCCAGCAACATGCTTTGAGCCGTTTGCAGGGGGCCGCCCGAAAGACGAAACACCAGGGCCAACACGCCGCAGGATTCTGCCAAGGCGTAGCTGATCACATGGCGAGTCAGGTACTTCGAAGCGGCCGGTCCAGCCACCTGTTCCGCGCTCAATTGACGGAGTGGCAGCAGCAGGAACTTGCGCAGCAGGATGGAAATTGCGACCGCTGCGCCCCCGATGATGGGCAGGATTTTGATCAAGGTGGGGTCGGGGTTCTCAGCGGGTTCCAGCAGGTGAGCGAGAACGGCGTAGGTGACGACGGAGAACATCAAAGCACCCCAGATGAGGGTGACGACCCAGCGTGGTTGGGATTTCATGAGGGGCATCAAAAACAAGGAAGCCTCTGGCTGCAAGCGCGGAGGCGTTCAATCCCGAGACTGAGGCGTGACTTTCAGGGTGAGGTCCTTGCCATCTCGCTTCACCACGATGCTGGTCTCCTCACCGATTTTCAAATCCCCCATGATGTAGGTGTAGTCATAGATGTTTTTGATCTCCTTGCCGGCGAGACCAACGACGACATCTCCGGCCTGAACGCCGGCCTTCGCGGCGGGGCCGACGGCGGAGACGCCGGAGAGTTTCACCCCCTCGATATCACCCTGCGAGTAATCCGGTATGGTGCCGAGATAGGCGCGCAGGCCGGTGCGTTCGCCGCTGTTCTTGGGGGCCTCCATGGCCATGTATTCAGGCAATTCCTGCGTGGTGGCCAGGGTGCGGCTGATGAGCGCCATCAGGCGGGCGATGCGGACGGCGTCTTCGTAGTGAATCTTGTCCGCCGTGTCCCCCGGTGTGTGATAGTCTTCATGCGCTCCGGTGAAGGCGGTCAGGGTGGGAATGCCGCGCAGATAAAACACGGTGGAGTCAGTCGGTAGGTGCGCGTCATTTTGCAAAGTGAGCGGCAGCCCGATCGGCACGTTGCGGCGTTCGATCTCGCCTTTCCACCATGGGCTGGAGCCGACGCCTTGGAGCACCAGGGTTTTGTCGAAACGACCGATCATGTCCATGTTGAGGTAGGCGCTGATCATGCCCGATAGCTTGGCCTCCTTGTCTCCACGGATCATTTGCGCTAGCTCGTTGACGAAGTGATTGGAACCTAACAAACCCAATTCCTCACCGCTCCACGCTGCAAAGATGACGTCTCGTGTGAGTTTGATTTTGCCCGCGTCTTGCTGGCTTTTCAGCCATTGGGCGATCTCCAGCAGTCCGGCCACACCGGAGGCGTTGTCATCCGCTCCGTAGTGGATTTTTTTCAGTTCGTCGCCTTTGGCGCGGGAGTTGGATCCGCCGGATGCGCCGAGGTGATCGATGTGTGCGCCGATCATGAGTGGTGGGGTGTGAAAATCAGGTTCCCCCTTCGCAGCGAGTACACCCAGCACGTTGCGTCCGGTGCGTTTTTCTTGCTTCAGATCTAACACCGCTCCGAGCTTCACGCCTGCGCAGGGAATGCCGCCCATCAGCTCGCCAGTGTCGAGCGTGTCTTGGAGGTCCTTGAGCGTCTTGCCGGTGGATTTGAGGAGCGCTTCAGCGACGGCATCCGTCACGGAGATAGCGGCGACTCCAGATGAGGCCAGGGAGGCGTCAAAGGCGAGAGGCACGAGCTGGTCCACCACCTTGCTGTTCGGGCCGCTCACCACGATCAGGCCGCGCGCGCCTTTTTGACGGGCGGTGAGCGCTTTGTGCCGGAGGCTGGAGTAGCGGATGAGTTGATTGCGCCGCTCCCGATCGACACCTTCCGGCACGTAGCGGAAGACCATGACCCATTTTCCTTCCACATCGAGATGGGCGTAGCTGCTGTAGGGCTCTCCCTCCGCGCCGTCCGGTGTCTCAATGCCGTAACCTGCAAACACCACTTCGGTGGGATCGACCGTGCCGGTCTGAGTCAGAGAGAGAGGTAGCCAGTCTTGACTGACTTGGAGGGGACCGAGGTCCGACGCGCCAGTCACGCTGAGTTTGTTTTTTTCTCCCAACGCCACACCTGCGGTGAACTCAAAAGGCTCAAACCAGCCGTCGTCATCTCCGAAGGGGCGTAGGCCGAGCGATTCCATCACTCCGGCCGCGTAGGCGGTGGCGAGCTGTTCTCCCGGGGTGCCGGTGAGTCGGCCTTCCATTTCTTCTCCGGCCAGTTTCTCGACGTAGCGCCGCAGATCCGCTGCGGTGATCTCTGGAGAGGTGCCTGTGAGATCGACGGGAGCCACGGTTTCAGCGGCCTTTGCCGTGGCGGGTGCCGCCTGAGGGGCGGGCGTGGAGCCATCGAGGCCGAGGGCGTGCCGCGCGGCGGCGTGATCCCAG
>JAGRPD010000277.1:0-2848 GCA_020439875.1 Verrucomicrobiales bacterium | reverse complement strand
ACGGGATCTCGCTGGCCTTGGGCATCCACCAGATAGAGTTCAAAATTCGCGAAACCCTGCAGGTTCGTGGTGAAGATCAGATATTCTCCACTCGGGTGGAAATAAGGAGCCCAGCTCATCGCTCCAAGATGCGTCAATTGGCGTTGCTGACTGCCGTCTGCCTGCATCGTCCAGACCTCGGCCTGTGCGCCATCCGGCGTGAAGCGGCGCCAGCAGATTTGTTGACCGTCGGCGCTGAAAAAGGGGCCGCCATCGTAGCCGTCCGCCTCCGTGAGTCGCTTCACGTCGGAGCCATCGGCGTTGGCGGTGTAGATCTCCATGAAGAACTGCTTGTCGTGCTTCAGCCGCTCGATTTCCTCAGGCGTGAGCTTGCGTTCGTAGGCTTGGCGATTGGAGGCAAAGACGATCCGTTTTCCGTCGGGCGAGCAAGCGCCTTCCGCATCGTAGCCGAGCGTGTGAGTGAGGTTGGTGAGGCCTTGATCTCGGCGATCATAAACGAAGAGATCGAAGTGCTCGTCGTAGTCCCAGGAGTAGCGCCGCACCTTTGAGGCCGCGCGCTCTTCGTATTCCTTTTTTTGCAGTGCTGCGGACTGCGGATCGAGGTGGGTCGATGCAAACAGCACCCGTTGGTCGTCGGGGAAAAGCCAAGCGCAAGTGGTCTTGCCGGTGCCGGGGGAGATGCGTTCGGTATCGCCCGTCTCCAGATCCAGCAGGTAGATTTGATAAAAAGGATTGCCGGGTTCCCGCTCGCTTTGGAAGACCATTTTGGTGCCATCAGCGCTGAAGTATCCTTCACCCGATCGCCGCCCTTCGAAGGTGAGTTGCCGTGAGCCGGAGAGGAAGGTCGCCTCAGCGTTGGACTCCTCCGCCGCGCGGGCGAGTCCGGCGGCGAGCAGAGGGATGATGAGAAAAAATCGATGCATCATGAGCAACTTCATACGTCTCCCAACGCCGCAATCCTCGCTTGGATTGCGGGGAAGACGTTGGGAGTGCGGCAATTCCAGGGTTGCTCAATCGCTTCGCCGCCCGTACCCTTCCTTCCAATCACCCACTGACACCGTGGCCAAAGACTACCCTCAGCTTCCCGATTTTCACCGAGTCTCGCTTAAGCCCAAATGGCTGCTTCCCTTGGCGGTCCTGGTACTTTTAGGGGCGACTTTTCTCACCGCCATGTATCAGGTGCCCACTAATTCGGTGGCGGTGATCCAGCGCTTTGGGGCATACTTGGATACCAAACAGCCCGGTTTGCATTTCAAACTGCCGCTGGGGGTGGATCGCGCTACCATCGTGGAGGCACGCCGCCAGCAGAAGCTGGAGTTTGGCTACGGCACGATGGGGGGGACCAATCCCAGCCAGTTTTCGGAAAGCCGCATCGAGCAGGAAGCCGAGCGCAACATGGTGACGGGAGATCTCAATGGTGTCGTCGTCGAATGGGTCATTCAATATCGCGTGGAAGACGCCAAGGCCTTCGCCTTCAACTTCCGCGAACCGGCGGAGACGTTGCGAGATCTGGCGGAGGCCGTGATGCGAGAGGTCGTCGGGGATCGCACCGTGGATGAGGTCCTCACCGTGGGGCGGCAGGAGATGGAGGTGGCCAGCCTGGAGCGGTTGCAGGATCTGTCCAGCAAGTTGGAGATGGGCATCCGCATTGAGCAGGTGCAGCTGCGCAATGTCAACCCACCGCCACCCGTCCAGGCCTCCTTTGATGAAGTCAACCGCGCACAGCAGGAGAAGGAGCAGATGATCAACCAAGCCAATGGGGAGTACAATCGCGCCGTGCCCCGCGCTCGGGGTGAGGCGGAGCAGAAAGTCTCAGAGGCGGAAGGTTACGCCAAAAAGCGCATCAACGAGGCGGAGGGTGATGCCGCACGATTTAAGGCCCAGCTGGCCGCCTACCTGGAGGCTCCCGAAGTGACCCGCCGCCGCCTTTATCTCGAAACGATGCAGGAGACGCTGGCTCCCCTTGCGGGGAAAGTCATTCTCGATGACGCCGCCTCGGGCGTGTTGCCTCTGCTTAACCTGACCCCCGCTTCCAATCCCTGAGTTTGATCGCCATGAAGTCTCTTCTTTCCACCGCCATTTTGGTGCTCTCGCTGCTGATTCTTTTCGTCGTGAGTGCGGCGCTTTACACCGTGAGTGAGACGGAGCAGGTCGTCATCACGCAGTTTGGTCAGCCCGTGGGCGAGGCCGTCACCGCTGCCGGTTTGCATGTCAAAATGCCCTTCATCCAGCAGGTGAACCGGTTCGAAAAACGAGTGCTCGATTGGGATGGCCCCTCCACCAAAATGCCAACCAAAGACAAGCTCTACATCGTGGTGGATACCTTTGGACGCTGGCGCATTTCGGACCCTCGCCTCTATCTGGAGCGTCTCAAAGACGAACGCAGCGCTCAATCTCGGCTCGATGACATCCTGGGTAGTGAGACGCGCAACGTCGTGGCCAAGCATGACTTCATCGAAGCGGTGCGCACCAGCAAGGATCGCAAACTGCCCGTCGATCAAACCTTGCAGACAGATGGGCCCTCTACCGCCGTGGCCATGCCCGCCATCAAAAAAGGTCGCACCGAGCTGGAGGCCGAGATTTATCGCAACGCCGCGCCGAAGATCAAAGACTACGGCATCGAGCTGTTGGACGTTCGCTTCAAGCGCCTCAACTACAACGAGACCGTCAGCGACACCATCTACGGACGCATGATCAGTGAGCGCGAGCAGATCGCTGAGCGTTTCCGCTCGGAGGGTGCCGGTGAAGCGGCCAAGATCCTGGGGAACAAGGAGCGGGATTTGCTGGAGATCGAATCCGAAGCCTATCGCAAGGTGCAGGAGATCGAGGGCAAGGCGGACGCCGAAGC
>JAGRPD010000276.1 GCA_020439875.1 Verrucomicrobiales bacterium | reverse complement strand
CGGCTCTGGAGAGACCAGGCTACGGTCGCGTCGGAGCTTTGGGTCCTGTTGCTCGATCTCTCCCGAGTCGAGCTGTGGTTGGTGAGCCGCGCCGCGACGAGATCACCCCACAACGCCACTCACATCCAGCAGGTAGAGCTGGCGGCCGTTGCCGCCGTGGGGGGAGTCGATGACGACTTTTTTGCCGTTGTGACTGGAGCGCGGGTGGGTGTCGCAGCGCCACTCGCCGGTGTAGTCTTTGGGGGAGTGGAAGCGGCCCAGCTCGATGCGCCTTTTCGTCGGCACATGGTAGAGGTAAGGGATCTGCTGGCGGCGGATGCCGGTGGGATAGCAGTCGTTGAGGATCCATTCCTGCCCGTTGCCCAGGGTGAGGTAGGTGTTGTGGCCGTTCACGGGCATGGCTTCCATATCCACGGTTTCGACGGAGTCGGTCTTGTCCTTGAACAGGTAGAAGGCGGATTCTTTGCCTTCGGGTTTTGTCCAGGCGCAGACGTGCTGGGGATCGCGCCAGACGAAGTGGGAGGTGTAGCCGGAGGGATCGAGCACGAAGCGGCCGGAACCGTCGAGATTGGCGGTGAACATGCGAGTGACGAAGCCGTTGTTGACGGCAAAGCCCGCGTCATCCGGCCCCTTGGCGCGCCAGCGGTGGAGGAAGATGAAGCGCTGCGAATCGGGGCTGACGAGCAGGTGGTTCACGTAGTTCCACTGGTCGTGAAGCTTTTGGCCCTGGTAGGGAATGTCAGCCAGGGAGGCGAGTGTGACGATGAGTTCGGACTCGCCGGTCTCCATGTTCATCCGCCAGATGCCGGACTGCTCCGGGCAGCGCTCGGCGCGATACGGATCGGCCACGCCCTGGTAGCCGTAGCCGGGGCGCAGGTTCTGAATGCGGGCGAAGTCGGCGGTGACGGCCCATTTGCCGTCGGGACTCAGCGCGTAGATGGGGCGCGGCAGGGTGCGGACCTTGCCGGTGTCGATGTTTTTCACGCGGCAGACATGGTGCCCGTCCTCGCGGTCATTCCAGACGACTTCGTTTTTCGATCCCGGCCGCCATTGCAGCATGCAGCCCTGCTGCCAACCCCAGGCGTCGCTTTTGCCCAGCTCGATCCAGGCGTCGCCGTTTTCGGTGTCCACCATGCCGACCTGGATGCGGTCGTCGGCGGTGGGGGTGCGGCCTTCGAAATCGACTTGGTTTGACAGCACGAAGCGGTCGGTGGGATCGAATTCCCATTTGTCGTAGTAGCCAAACCAATGAAACTTGGGTCCCTGGGTGAGGGCGCGGGTCGGCACGAGGGCTTCGCTCAGGTGCGTGATGTCCTCTGCCCGCGAGCGAAAGGGCGCGGTGGCGAGGGTGGCGGCGGAGAGCTGGAGAAAATGGCGGCGGGTGGGCATGGCGTGGCGGGTCAGCGGTGGATTTCGCCGTGGATCACATCGACGGGGGTGTCGAGGATTTGAATTTGGTTGATCGTTTTGAACTGGGCGTGGTCGGCAAAGGACCAGACGAGCTTTTTGTCGGGCGTGACCTCGTACACCTGCGGGTTCTCGCCGATGTGACCGTGGCCGAGGTAGTTGCAAAGCAGGGTGTTGCCGTTGGGCAGGCGTTGCGCGCCGGCCATGAGTCGGAGTGGATTGCCGGGCAGTTCGTTCTCACCGAGCGACCAGACGGTCTCGCCGGCGGGGTTCACTTCGATGACCTGATGGCCGTCGCCACAGGTGACGAGCCAGTTGCCGTTCTTCAAGGCGAGCGCTTCATGGGGATCGCCCGGCACCTTTTGTTCGCGCAGCACCCGGCCGTCGCCATCGAGTTCGACGATTTTTCCTTCGCCTTTGAAAACGACGAGGTAGTGGCCGTTGGCGAGTTTGCGCGCGCCGCGGTATTGGTTGTGCAGCTTGACTTCGGGGGCGGTGACGAGCGGGATTTCTTTGGCGATCTGACCGGCCCGATCCACCTCAATGAGCCGGCTGGTGCCGCATTCGACGACGAGGACGTTGCCGTTGGGCAATGGCTGCGCGGCGTGGCATTCGACGCCTTTTTCCGGTGCCAGGTATTCCCAGGCGACCTGGCCGTCCATCGTCATTTCCTTCGCGCCGCCGACATACGCGAAGAGCACGTTGCCGTTGGGCAGCAGCCAGCAGTCCTGCGGATGCTTGGCCTCCGCCTGCCATTCGATGCGGCAGTCGGCGCTAACGATGCAGACTTTGTCGCCGCTGTAGTCGCAGCAGAGAAAGCGGTGCTGGATGGGCGGCGCGGCGAGGACGCTGGTGGTGAGCGCGGTGAGGAGGAGCGGGATGAGGCGGTGGATCATGGATGGGGTGGGGTCGGGGATAAAACGTCGGGGGTGAGGGCGGTCGTTCTTTGGAAAATGAGGGCGGGTCGCCTCAATTGCGGGGGCCGCGAATGCGGTATCAGGGGCAGGGGATGCTTTGGAGGGGGCTGTGGGTGGGGTGTGTTTGCGAATAGTCTCGTCAGAACGGTGCGTTTTGTTTCATGCTGGGGTCATGAGGGTTCGTCTGCTGTTCTGCTGTTGGTTGGTTTCCGCGAGCGCCGCTTTTGGGGCGGCAGGGAAACCGAACTTTGTTTTGGTGTTCATCGACGACATGGGCTGGGGAGATTTTTCCTGCTTCGGCAATCCGGAAGCGCAGACGCCGAACATCGACCGCATGGCGGCGGAGGGGCTGCGGTTTGAGCAGTTTTATGTGAACTCGCCGATTTGTTCGCCCTCGCGCACGGCGATCTCCACCGGGCAGTATCCGCAGCGCTGGCGCATCA
>JAGRPD010000275.1 GCA_020439875.1 Verrucomicrobiales bacterium | reverse complement strand
TCCTCCGGCCCGCCGTCTTCAAATGGTGGTCGTAGCTCCGTTGGTAGATCCCCCGATTTTGATTCCGGTTGTCGCGGGTTCGAGTCCCGTCGGTCACCCCATTTTTGGCTTTTCCCGTGAAGTCCGGAGCCTTCTGGCACACGGTGAGGCATCATGGAGACGCTGGAGACGCTCATCGGTCACACTTTCAAGGATCGCCGCCTGCTGGCGGAGGCTCTCACTCATGCCAGCCTCTGCCGCCGCCGCGATGGGCCACGGGTGTCGAACCAGCGGTTGGAGTTTTTGGGTGACTCGGTGGTTGGGCTACTCCTTGCGGAGGCTCTGTATGAACGCTGTCCCGATGGTGACGAGGGCGTGCTGACTCGCTGGCGGGCGCAGCTGGTATCGGCCCAGGCACTGGCGGCTCGGGCGCGGGAGTTGAATTTGGGTTCCTACCTGTCCATGGATGCGGGTGAAGCCAACAGTGGCGGTCGGGAGCGGGAGTCGATCTTGGCGGACGCGCTGGAGGCGCTCATCGCGGCGGTTTATTTGGATCAAGGTTTGACGGCGACTCGACGCATGGTGCTGCGGCTTTTTGAAAAGCCCCTGGCAGAACTCGTGAAAGGCGGTGGCGCACCAGCAGCGGATGCGAACCCGAAAGGCCATCTGCAAGAGATGCTACAAGCCATCAATCAGGAAACGCCGCGTTACGAGCTGCTGCAAAGCTCCGGGCCCGACCATGATCGATGGTTCGAGGTGCGAGTGATCTGGGGTGAAAAGGAGCTGGGGAGAGGTCGAGGCCGGTCCAAAAAGGAGGCCGAAGCCGAGGCGGCGCGGCAGGGGCTGCGGCATCCGGTGTTGTCGAAGAATCCGGCGTGAATCCGCTGGGAGCAGCTGTGAATAAGTTGTGAACGATCTGTTGGGAAGCCTTTCTCAATTCTGAAAAAGTTCGCAATGCTGCGAGCGTTCCCAGGGCTGAGGAGAGTTTTGCAGACTCTATTGTGACAGCTGCGACACGTGGAACCCCTTTTGCCAGGCTGAAGAACGCACTTGTTGCAGTTGTGCCCAGCCCTTACGACGAAGGATTGGAAGAGATCTTTTTCATTCCTCTATCTTCAGGCTGGGAACAACTTCGGCCAAAAGCATTCTCATTCTTGATATTTAAGCAATGTGAATGACTTGTGAGTGACCTTTGCTCCAGGATCAAGATTCACCCATGGCGGGCTCCAGACGCAGGGAGCGCCCGGCGATGCGAGTGGTGGCCATGCCACGCTGCGCGGCCTCGACCTGGTTGCGATCCAGGTGGATGATGGTGCCCTTCGGTCGCATCTCGATCTTGCCCACGCTGCCCTGCGGCAACTGACAGCCGTGATACAGCGCGCCGGCGATCTGCCGAGGGGTGACGCCGCTGAGGCTACCGATGTTGAGGAAGAGGCGGGCCTGATCGCCCGAGTCGCCCCGACTGGGTGCGGGACGCGGGGGACGGTCCTGAGCGTCGCGGAAGGGCCGCTGCGGGCGCTCCTCACGGCGGGGACGGTAGCCGTCGCCCTCACGGTCGTCGCGGCGATGGCGTGGGGGGCCTTCGTCGTCGAAACGGCGGCGCGGCCGATCGAACTCGCGATCCTCGCGACGATCCGGACGGCCCTGGCGTTCAAAACGCTCGGGACGCTCGCGCTCGAAACGGGGAGGTCGATCCTCGCGGGAACCTTTCCCGCCACGGGGCCGGTCTTCGAGAATCTCGGTGCCCTCTCGGCTGGAATCTCCAATCCAGAGGTGAAGCAGGGCGCTGGCGATGTCGGTCGGAGTGTGACCGGCGTCGAGCAGGCGCTGGATTTCGGCGTCGTGACGATCAAAAGCGCCTTCCTCCAAAGTGGTGCGCAATTTCTCGAAGAAGGCATCCGTGCGGCGTCCAGCGACCTCCTCGCGGGTGGGCACGGCGTGGCGCTCGATGCGGACCTTGGCGTAGCGCTGGATGCGCTGCAGGAGGTAAATGGCGCGCCCACTGACGAGGGAGAAGGCCTTGCCCTCGCGACCCGCGCGCCCGGTGCGTCCGATGCGGTGCACGTAGTCTTCCTCATCGTAGGGCAGCTCGTAGTTCACCACGAGGTCGATGTCATCGACGTCGAGCCCGCGGGCGGCGACGTCGGTGGCGGCGAGGATCTCAATGTTGCCGGCGCGGAAGTTGCGCATGACGCGATCCCGCATGGTTTGGTTGAGGTCGCCATGGAGACGATCGATCGAGTAACCCTGCGCCATGAGGTCGTCCGTGATGTCATCGACGGTGCGTTTGGTGTTGGCGAAGATGATGGCGAGGCGCGGGTTTTCCAAATCGAGCAAGCGGCAGAGCACCTCGTTTTTGGAGCGGGCATTCACCTCGTAGTAGCGTTGCTCGATGGTGGGGACGGTGAGCGCTTTATGCTCGATGGTGATCCAGGCGGGATCGCGGGTGTAGTTTTCGATCAGGTCCTTGATCGGTCCGGCCAGAGTGGCGGAAAAGAAGATGGTCTGGCGTTGCTCAGGCAGCAGGGAGACGACTTGATCGATCTCATCGCGGAAGCCCATGTCCAGCATCTCGTCGGCCTCATCGAAGACCAGCATGCGGATCGCATCCAGCCGCAGCACGCCGCGCTCGATGAAGTCAATGACGCGGCCCGGAGTGCCGACGACAATTTGCGTGCCGTGGCGCAGAGCACGGATTTGGCGATCGTAGGAGGCTCCGCCATAAATGGGAGTGGCCTGCACGCCGTGGAGGTGGCTGGTGAGTTTGTGCACCTCCTGGCAGACCTGCATGGCCAGCTCGCGGGTCGGGCAGAGGATGAGCACCTGTACCTCAGTGCGGCTGGCATCCAGGCATTGCAGCGCGGGGATGGCGAAGGCCAGCGTCTTGCCGGAGCCGGTCTGAGATTGACCCACAATGTCACGGCCAGCCAGAGCAGGGGGGATGGCCTGCTGCTGGATCGGGGAGGGCTGCTCGAAGCCTTGCGCTTTGATGGCTTGCAGCAAATTCGGCGAGATGCCGAGGTGATCGAAAAGGTGGAGTTCGGGCGTTTCGTCCATGGAGGAGCGGGGATAAGGGGTACGGGGAAAGGCAGCGACGGCTGCCGGTGGGGATTCACAGAGGGGCCTTTCGATCAACGAGCGCGCGGGCATCCTGCAGAACCCTCTGCGTGAAACATGGACGACGGGCGAAAAGCCGGGGGACGAAAATCCCACACTTCAAAGCGTTCGCAACTTGAAGTGGAAGCCCCTTTCAGCGGATAGTGCAGGCCATGCGTTACCAGATTGCCCCTGCTGCTCTCTATGAAGACAACCGTCGCCGCCTCCGGGCGGAGCTGCCGCCCGGTGCGCTCGTCATCGTCAATGCCAACGATGTGTTGCCCACCAATGCCGATGGCGTGATGGGCTTTGCCCAAAACAGCGACCTGTTTTATCTCAGCGGCATCGATCAGGAAGAGACGATCCTGATGCTCTTCCCCGATGCGCCCGATCCGAAACATCGGGAGCTGCTGTTTGTGCGCGAGACCTCGGAGCACATCGCCGTTTGGGAAGGAGAAAAACTCACCAAGGAGGAGGCGAAAGAGCGCTCCGGCATCGCGCAGGTGCATTGGCTGACGGAATTTGAGACCCTGTTTCGTCTGCTCATGTGTCAGGCCAGCTCGGTTTGGTTAGATAGCAATGAGCATCCGCGGGCGGTGGTGGAGACAGAGAGCCGCAGCCGCCGATTCATTCGGCGCTGTCAGACCACCTATCCACTGCATCACTACGAGCGGCTGGCACCGGTGATCTATCGCCTGCGTTCCATCAAGCAACCCGCAGAGCTGGAGCAGCTCAATGAGGCGATTCGCATCACGCACGATGGCTTTGAGCGCTTGTTGAAATTTGTGAAGCCCGGTGTGCAGGAATTCGAAATCGAAGCCGAGCTGCTGCACGAATTTGTGCGTCGGCGCGCCGGGGGTTTTGCCTATCCGCCGATCATTGCCACGGGAAAGAATGCCTGCGTGTTGCACTACGTGACTAACCACTGCCAGTGTCAGGATGGCGAGCTGCTGCTACTGGATGTGGCAGCGAAATATGGCAACTACAACGCCGATCTCACCCGCACCATTCCCGTAAATGGACGCTACACGGCGCGACAACGCGCTGTGTATGACGCCGTATTGAGAGTCTTCCGTGCTTGTTATGAGATGCTGCGCCCTGGGGTGTTGCTGCGGGAGTATCAGGAGGAGGTCGGACGGCTGATGGAGGCGGAATTGATCGGGCTGAAGTTGTTAGATCGCGATGCGGTGGCGAAGCAGGATCCGGATCGTCCGTTGTATAAGAAGTACTTCATGCACGGCACCTCGCACCTGCTCGGGCTGGATGTGCACGATGTCGGTGCCAGCTGGGAACCGGTGCGCGCGGGCATGGTCTTCACCATTGAACCCGGCATTTATATCCGGGAAGAAAACCTCGGCGTACGGTTAGAAAACAATGTGCTGATTGGAGAAACGGGCAACGTCGATCTGATGGCGCAGATTCCCATTGAAGCAGAGGAGATCGAGGAAAGGATGAACGCGTGAGTCCGGCTGAGGACGGCGAGGCTGATCTGCTGCTGAGCATGCAGGAGGACATGGCGGCGATTGCTCGAACCTTCATGCCCTTCGGAAAATACGGTCCCACCCATTTTCCACCGCAGGGGTTACCGATCTACGATCTGCCAGCGGAGTACCTGGGCTGGTTTGCGCAAAAAGCGGGTTGGCCCAAGGGCAAGCTGGGTCGCCTGCTGCAGGTTGTTTATCAAATGAAGGTGGATGGTTCGGACATGGTGTTTGATCCGCTGCGGCGAGCCCGCGGAGGCCGGCGGCCGTTGCGGCCGGAGCGTCAAAAGAGCTGGGAGTTTGAGAAGGAGCCGCTGCCGGATTCGGGTGCGTGAGGGGCTCAGACGCTGGCGCATTTTTGCACGGTGGCCCAGGTTCGGGTGGTGACGTTTTTGGCGGAGAAAAGAAGCGGGTCAAATCATGGCGGAGAAGATCGCCGCCACCATGCGGCCAGGGCGCTGCCGATGAGGCTGTGCATCACGGCGGAGATGGCGGAGGGAACGGCAGCCAGAGGCTCGGTGGCAAAGTGGGTGGTGGCGAGTTTGGCTCCGAGGCCGGAGTTTTGCATGCCGACCTCGATCGAGATGGTGCGGGTGGAGAGTCGATCCCGCCGCAGCCAACGGGCGACGACCCAACCCAATGCAAAACCAAAGGCATGCAGCAAGAAGACCGAAAAGATCAGGGAGGTTGCGGCTTGGGCGATGAGGTCTTTTTTCGCTGCGATGATGGCTCCAACGATGAGGATGATGAAGATGACGCTTAGAAGAGGGGTGATGGGAGCGAGCGTCGCGGTCAGTCGGGGAGCCATGCGATTCAGGAGCAGACCGGCGATGACGGGGAGGACGACGACGGTGAGCATGTCTCGCAGCATGGCAGCGGTGGGCACGGGAATGTAGGCACCGGCTAACAGCTCCGTGAGCCAGGGTGTGAGGAGGACTGCGGCCAAGGTGGAGCAGGCGGTCATGAGGACGGACAGCGGCAGGTTGGCGCGGGCGAGGTGAGTGATGACATTGGAGGCCGTACCGCCGGGGCAGCAGGAGACCAGGATCAGGCCAACGGCCAAGGGCGTGGGCAGGTGTAGAAGGTGGGCGATGCTCCACCCGGCCAGGGGCATGATGACAAATTGGGCGAGCACCCCGATGGCGACGCTGGCGGGTGTCTGGAGCGCCTCGGCAAAGTCTTCAAACCTCAAGGTTAATCCCATGCCGAGCATGATGAGGCCGAGGCCCGGGGAGATGTAGGGCAGGAACCAGGTGAAATGGGCGGGGACAATCCAGGCCCAAGCCACTCCGGCGCAGAGCAGGAGGGCGAAGGCATTGGTGAGGCGGGCGAGCATGAAGCCGACCTTTCTGCCACGGTGGCGCGCAAAGCACAAGCCTCCGGTGGCGACGAGCATTGAGGATTGATCGATGACAAGGCGGCCTCATGGCTTTTCGATGCGCCCGCACGGCACCGCTTCGGTGCGAGTTTTTTCCCGCTTGCACGGAGGGCGGTCCGGCGGCCTGTTGCGGTTTCCGCGTTTGGTCATGGTCACAAAACTGCTGCACACTCGTTATCGCGTCGAAGATTTGGAAAAGACGATCGCCTTTTACAAAGAGGTGCTTGGCTTGGAGGAGGTGCGTCGGCACAAATCACCTCGCGGTTCGGAGCTGGTGTTTCTGAAGGCTCCGCAGAGCGAGGAGTTGATCGAAATTTGTTGCTACCCCAGCAGCGGTCCCGTGCAGGTGGGTCCGGATTTGACACACTTGGCGTTTGAGGTTGAGGATTTGGCGGCCTTTGCCGAGCAGGCGGCGGCAAAGGGTTACCCGCTCTCCGATGGACCCACAGAGAGCAGCAGTGGGACATTTGCTTTCATTGACGCGCCCGAGGGCTATGAGATAGAACTGATTCAATACCGGGCGTAATCAGCGCCCGGTGGTTTCCTTTTTCCCGACCATGGACTTTGATTGGATCGATGCCCCCTTTGATCTTTCGGCACTGCCGCCGAAGGACATTGAGGAGACGTTTGAGGATCCCTTTTCCATCAAGCTGCTGCCGGATGAGGGGGAAGAAGGCGGTGTGTCGCGCTACTACAATCTGGGCAAAACACTGAATGCGCGCGGCATCTTCAGTGTGTTTTGGACGGATGGAAAACGCTACCGAGTGGTGGTGGCGCGGGAGATGACGGAGGTGGAGTCCGATTTCTACGAACGCAAAAAGATGGAGGAGCTTTAA
This sequence comes from Verrucomicrobiales bacterium, assembly GCA_020439875.1. GTDB lineage: Bacteria > Verrucomicrobiota > Verrucomicrobiia > Verrucomicrobiales > Verrucomicrobiaceae > JAGRPD01. The sequence continues at coordinate 2,744 of JAGRPD010000275.1, read as the reverse complement.
CCTGCGAGAAGCGGGATTTTGATCATGGCTGAGAACCCTGCAACGCTGAGAGTGATCGCGCGCTGGCGCGAGGTACCTTCGTTCGATTCGGATGAGGAAGAGGCGGCGTTTTGGGCGGGGCACCAGCTGGATGCGCGCCTGATGCAACAGTCTCTGCATCGGCCGGATGTGCGGGAGAGTACCACGATCACGCTGCGGTTTGATCCGCGCATGCTTTCGCGCATCAAGCGCGTGGCGCGGCGGCGCTATTTGAACTATCAAAGCATGATCAAGCAGTGGCTGAGTGAGCGGTTGGAGCAAGAACTGCGGGAGTGAGGCAGGGATGACGATGCTGAAACGCAGTCGCTTCTGGGCGGTGCTGGTTGGGATTTGGGCGGTGACGCTGTGGTTCCTCTCGGAGCGCCAGCACGTGATGACGGGGCCGGAGATTCCCCACATGGACAAGGTGCTGCATGCGGGATATTTCACGCTGGGTTCGGCGGCCTTTTACTCGATGCTGAGGTGGTCGCTGCGGCGATTCAGCCCGGTGGCGTTGCTTTGGGGAACGTTGTTGTTTGCCGCCGGGGTGGGGGCGCTGGATGAGTTTCATCAAAGCTTTGTGCCGGGGCGCAGCGGCAACGATTTGGGAGATTGGTTGGCGGATCTCACCGGTGGGGTCATCGGTCTGACGGTGGGACGCAAGCTGGCGGGCTGGCTCAATCGGCGTTCTCCAGCGGGCGGCGGGCGATGAGGCGATAGGCTCCGAGGGCAGTGAGCTGCGTGTGAATGCGCCAACGGGGGGGAAGGGCGAGAGCTTGAGGCAGTTCATCGCCGAGAAAGCCGGCGCGCACGCTGATGGGCAGGTCATGCTGGGTGACGGGACTGAAGCGGATCAGGCCATGCAGCAGGCGGCCCTGCCAGAGATGGATGGAACGACGCGCGGGCTCACAAGCGAGGAAGGTGTGGCAGCGTGAGGGCAGTCGAGAGGCGAGCTGGGCGAGTTGCGCTTCGGTGAAGTGATGCAAAAAGAGATTGGCGAGGATGACATCGGCTTCGGGAAGGGGTTGGGAAAACAAATCGCGCTGATGCCAAGTCGCTTCTCGCGGCCAGTCCGAGGGAGGGGGTGCGAGGTCGATGGCCTGAAGCTGGGCCGGTTCTGCGGCTCCGCTTTGCAGCAGGCGGCGCAAGAGGGTGGCATCTCCAGCTCCGAGTTCCAACAGGGTCTGGTTCGGTGCCAGGCAGGCTCGGATTTGGCGGACGAGCCAGCGGTGATTGCCCATGAAAAAATTGATCCAGCGCAGGTCGCGTCGAGACCTGACTGCTGCAGGATCGTCATGCGGAAGGCTGTCCAGCCATTCCGGCTCCATGCTTCGCGGCATCATGATGCGACGGGTGTCGAGGGCGCAGAGAGGGGCTGCAAAAGCGCGGTTTCCAGGGTGAGCCCGGGTCCGAAGGCCAGTGCCACGATGGGGGCTTCGTTCTTTGTGACGGCAGGGTTTTCCAGCAATCGCTGCAACACGAAGAGCACGGTGGGGCTGCTCATGTTGCCGTAGTTTTTCAGCACCTCCCGAGAGGCCGTAAGAGCGGTCTCGGAGAGTTGCAGGCTGGTGGAGACTCGATCCAAAATCGCGCGGCCACCGGGGTGCACGGCCCAATGCTCGATGGAGGTCAGGTCCAGTCCGTGATCTTCCAGAATGTCCTGCAACAATTCGCCAAGGTGGGTGGCGATGGCGTCGGGCACGTAGCTGGAGAGCACGAGATTGAATCCGCTGTGGCCGATCGTCCACGCCATGTCGCTCGAGGTGGCTGGCAGCAGGCGGCTGGCAAATCCGCGCAGGGCAAAGCAGGGGTGACCGAGGTGAGGAGTCCGCGCGCTGACCAAAGCAGCAGCGGCTCCATCGGCGAAGAGGGAAGAGCCGAGGATGTCGTCGGGTCGATCGGTGAGTTGGAGGTGCAGGGTGCTGAGTTCCAGACAAACGACCAGCACGACGGCGTGGGGATCAGCCTGAGCAAACTGGGCCGCCATGCGCAGCGCGGGAAAGGCCGCGTAACAGCCCATGAATCCCAGGGTGTAGCGTTCCACCTCGGTACGCAGACCGAGCTGGTCGATGAGGTGCAAATCGGGACCTGGGTTGGTGAATCCGGTGCAGGAGGCGAAAATGAGGTGGGTGATTTCCGCAGGCTGAAAGGGTGCTTCTGGGTCGTGGAACAACTGCTCCGCTGCGGTCAGAGCCAAGCTCGAGGCTTCCTCCGCATAGATGGCGTTGCGCGCTCCTGTATGCGGTTGGCGACGTTGATCGGCTCCTTCGGGGCGATAGAGCCGGGGTTCCGATTCGGGATCAAAGTCGGGCAGAACGCTGTGGCGTTGGGCGATGCCAGAGCGATTGAAGACGGCGTGGATCAACCGGGCAGTGCGTGCGTCGGGTGCCCAGCTTTTGAGCGTGTCTCGCGTGTCCTCCGTGGAATGTGTGTACCTCGGCGTGGCGGTGGCGAGACGGTGAAGGTAGGTGGGCATGAGAGATGACCACCGAACGGTGGTGGGTGCGCAGGCGGCGTGCGTCACAGGGTACGTCTGCGCTGGGGGGCGAGACGGGCTTTTTCGCCGTGATTGAGTTTGGCCTGCTACAGCAGCATGAGGGCGGGATTTTCTAGCAGCTTCCGGACTTCCGCCAGATAGGTGGCACCGACAGCTCCATCGATCACGCGGTGGTCGCCACTGAGTCCCAGGTACATGCGCAGGCCGACTCCGACTTCGCCTCGATCGG
>JAGRPD010000274.1:1344-6177 GCA_020439875.1 Verrucomicrobiales bacterium | reverse complement strand
CGGCCGCCGAGGGCGGTGCCGTTGATGAGGGCGTAAATCGACTGGCCGTGGTTGTTCACTCCGGTCTTCATCGACCGGATCATGGTGATCTCATCGGCGATGGATCCCATGAAGGGAACGAGCTCGCTAAAGTCCATGCCGCTCTGACCGTACTTTTTGAACTTCCATTGCGGTCCCATCACCTCGCGCGAGGCATCCGCCGCGTTGTCGTATTTCACCTCGCCGGGGAAGTCCTTGCCGTCGAGTTTCATCAACTCGGGTTTGGGATCAAACAGGTCGATGTGGCTCGGGCCGCCCTGCATGAACATGGAGATCATGGCTTTGGCCTGGCCGAAACCTTGTGGCGGCTTCGGCTTGGTGTCGTACCGCGTGGCGTGCAGCAGCGAACTGGTGGCGAGCAGGTTTTGCTCATTCAGCAAAGTCGCCAGGGCGACACCGCCGGCTCCTCCGGCGGATTGAAGAAAACGGCGGCGGTCAATCCACATAGAGGAATTCGTTGGAGCTGATCAGCGCGTGGCAGAGTGCGGCGAGTCCGAGCAAACCGGCGGGCGCATCTTGCTTCGCTGGAGGGGCGGTGACGTATTCAAGCCGCGCGGGATGCTCCGTGTAGTGGGCTGTTTGCTCCTGGACAAAGGTGGTGGCGGCCTCCACCTCCGACATGCTGGGGCTGCGCCCAAACGCCAGGGAGAAGGCGCGCTCGACGCGGGGACGAAGTTCGGAATCAGGCAGCTCCTTTTCGAGGCGCTCGGCAAAGTACTGGGCGTACTCGCGCATGTAGCCGTTGTTCATCAGCAGCAGGCTCTGCGGACTCACGGTGGTGACCGGACGGACATCGCAGTTGGCCTCGGTCATGGCCGGTGCGTCAAAGGCGGCAAACATTTCCAGCGGCCGTGAACGGCGCGCCTGAACGTAAATGCTGCGGCGAAACTCCTCGCCATTGAGCGAGACGTACTTGCCGGTCTGACGGCCCGCGCTGTCGGTGGTGTCGATGCCCAACACCACCTGGCCGGCCTCGGTGAACATGACTGGCACAGGCGGCCCTCCGGGATGGTCGTTGAGTTTGCCGCACACGGCGAGCAGCGAGTCGCGCAGGGACTCGGCCTCCAGGCGGCGCAGGTTCATGCGTGCGAGCCAGAGGTTGTCGGGATCGGCGCGTTCCTTGTCCTCGTCACGCCGGGAGCTTTGACGAAAGGTGCGACTGGTCACGATCCAGCGGTGCAGCTTTTTCAAACTCCAGCCTTGGGCGGCGAATTCGCTGGCCAGCCAGTCGAGCAATTCCGGGTGCGTCGGCTTTTGGCCCAGCAGTCCAAAGTCACCCACGCTGGCGACGAGGCCGCGACCGAAGTGCTGCATCCAGACGCGGTTGACGATGACGCGGGCGAGCAAGGGATGCGTGCCGTCGGTGATGGATTGGGCAAAGGCGAGCCGTCGGCCGCTGGTCTTGACCGCGTCGTTGTTGGCGGGAATGTCGATGGGGCGAATCCCGGCCAGCACGGTGAGGTCGCCGGGTGGCACCGCTTGTTTCGGCTGGTCGAAGTTCCCGCGATGAAAGAGGTGGGTGACTGGCAAGACGCCTCCCGCGGGTTCCGTGAGCGCTTGAACGTATTCGATCTTTGGTTTGGTGGCGCGAACCTTGGCGGCGTCCTCGGCCATCTTTTTTAACGTGTCGGCGTGCTTGGTCTGATAGCGGCGGTCGTAGAGGTAGAGCGAACCGGCGCTGAGTTGATTGACGCGCGGGTATTTCTTCAGCAGGGCGACTTGCTGCGGTGTGCGCTTTTTGGCGTCGGTGCGGTAGGCGGTGCGCAGGGCGTCGCGTTCGGCTTCGGTGGCTTCGAGGAGTTCTTTTTCCAAGACCTCGGTGATGAAGGTGTCGGTCTGGGCGGTGCGGGCGGCGTCGAGTTTTTTGGCTTCGACCTCAATGCGGTCGGCTTCGGCGCGTTGCTCACGGGTTTGCAGGGAGACGAGGCGCGCGTTGGGGTTGCGCCAGTTTTTCGGATCGAGGGCCGGTTCAAAAACCGCACGCAGGCGGTAGTAGTCCACCTGGCTGATGGGGTCGTAGCGGTGGTCGTGGCACTGCGCGCAGCCGATGGTGAGGCCGTAGAGGGCGGTGCTGACGATCTTGAGCGTGTCGGTGACGCAGGCGTTGCGGGATTCCTCGGTGTTGGTGACGCCGGTGCCGTCGGGCGCCATGCGGAGAAAGCCGGTGGCGCGCAGCAGTTCGTCGTAGCGCGCGCGCTGGGCCTCGGTCGGGGAGTTGGCCTCAACGCCCTCTTGCACCGCGATTTCGTCCCCGGCCAGTTGCTCGCGAACGAAGGCGTCGAAGGGTTTGTCGCGGTTCAGGGAATCGATCACGTAATCGCGATACTTGAAGGCATGGAGTCGCTCGGGGTCCTTCTCCGAATAGCCGTCGCTGTCGGCGTAACCGGCGACGTCGAGCCACATCCGCGCCCAGCGTTCGCCGTGGTGGGGGGAGTCGAGCAGCTTTGTGACGCCTTGCTCGACGGCGGCATCGGGATTGGCGGCGAAGGCTTTTTCAAAAGCGGCCACTTCCTCAGGAGTCGGAGGCAGCCCGGTGAGATCGTGGCTGAGGCGGCGGATGAGAGTGCTGGCGCTGGCTTCCGGGGAGAAGTCCAGATCGTGCTCGCGCAGCTTGGCTTCGATGAACGCGTCGATCGGGTTCGTGTTGGCGGTGCTGGCGGGAACGGCGGGGTGGGCGATGGGTTGCAGCGACCACCAGGCGCGCTCTTCGTCGGTGAAGGCGTGTTCCGGGCCGAGTTGCTCGGGCTCGGGTCGGGCGGTTTTGGCTCCCTGGGCAATCCATTGCTCGAGGACTTCGATTTGCGCGGCGGGCAGCGCGGGTTTGCCCTTGGGCATGTCGCCGCTTTTCAGGAGTTCCAGCAGGTGGCTCTTGGCGGGATGACCGGCGACGATGGCGGGTCCAGATTCCCCGCCGCGGAGGAGGAATCGCGCCAGTCGAACATCCAGCTCGCCCTTGGTTTCGCCATCTTCGCCATGGCAGTGAAAGCACTGCGCCTTGAGGATGGGGCGGATGTCTTTTTCAAAGGTCAGGGCGGCGGCATGCGTCGTCGCGGCAAGTGCGGCGAAGGCCAGGGCGAGGATGACCAGGGGAGTGCGATTCATGACGGGTAGGTGGTGAATACGTGGGTTGTGAATCGCGACTTGCGATCTCAGGTTCGAGTCAGACCTGGAGGGGGCGCTTTGGGTCTCGCAAGATTGGCGCAGAGATGCGGAGCCTCTTTCAAAAAAGAGATGCATTAAAGTGCTGCCTCGGCGGCGTTACAAAAGTGACACGTGAAAAAAGACTCCCCCATGTTGTATGTGATCGGTGGACCCGATGGCGCTGGAAAGACGACCTTTGCAAAGCAGTTTCTGCCGGCGGTGGGCGTGCGAGAATTTTTAAACGGAGAAATGATGGCGGAAGGTCTGTCTCCGTTGGTGCCTGAGGCGGCTGGATTTCGCGCGGGACGGCTGCTGCTGTCTCGATGGCAGGAGCTGGTGGCGGCGAGGGCGAGCTTTGCGGTGGAGACCACCCTGAGTGCTCGGAGCTATGTGAGGTTGTTGACTGAGGCGAAGGAGAGGGGGTATCGGTTGAGGTGTGCCTACTTGGGGCTGGCGACGGTGCGACACTCGATTTTGCGGGTGCGGGAGCGGGTGAAAAAGGGCGGGCAGGAGATTCCGGTGGCGGATTTGAAGCGGCGTTTCATGCCGAGTTTGCGTCATTTTTTTGAAATCTATCGACCGCTGTCGGATGACGCGCTTTTGTTCGATACGACGTCGTGGCTGCCGCGTTTGTTGGCGCAGTGGCACGGAGATCAGATCCATATTTCGGAACCCGAACGTTATGATGAAATCAGACGAAGTCTTACCCGAGGTGTCTAATCTGGAGGACGCTCCCAAAGACACGGGGTTTTCCGCCGAGGCGCGGTGGTTTGTCGAGGAGGCGACCACTGCCATCAAGCGTGGGGCGCGTCTGGTGGCGGCGCAGAACAAGGTGCTCGGTATGCCGCTGATTGTGCTCGGGGAGGAGCGGGAGCGAGGCGGGAGGCGACCAGAGAGGCGTTGAGGCTGGGGTAATTTGAGGGAAGACGCGCGCTCGGGATGCGTTCCATGGGGCATGAAGTGCGTGTTTGCAATGATGGCTCTGGTGGGTGTGGCTCCAACGTGGATGCTGGGGGCTGAAAACGCGGGCAAGAAGTCGGTGCCAGCTTTTCATTGGGTGAGTCCGATCGCGAAAGCGGAGTGGGTGAAGGCACTGCCGCCGACTGTGCGACATGCGACGTTTCGCAGCCCTTCGATGGGGATTGACGTCGGTTACTACATCTACCTGCCGCCCGGTTACGACGACTCCGAGGCCCGCTATCCGGTGGTTTATCATTTGCACGGTGGTCGGCCCGGCGCGGAGAACAAATCGGTTAAGCTCGCCAGCTTTATCGACGCGGCGACCCAAAAGGGCACCATCCAACCCACGATCTATGTGTTTCCCAATGGTGGCCCGGTGAGCTGGTACGACATGCCGGAGATGGAGCACGGCATGGGTGAGTCCATCTTCGTGAAGGAACTCATCCCGCACATCGACGCCACCTACCGCACCTGGGGCAGCCGCGAAGGCCGCGCCCTCGAGGGGTACTCCCAGGGCGGGCGCGGCACCACGCGGATCATGTTCAAGCACCCCGAACTCTTTGTGTCGGTCGCCCCCGGTGGATCGGGCTATGGACCGGAAAAGACGATCCAGGAGAACGACGGCTACGAGAACGAGGCCCTGCGTTTTCTCCCCATCGGCTACAACGCCTGGGACCTGGCCAAGGCCTATGC
>JAGRPD010000274.1:0-1294 GCA_020439875.1 Verrucomicrobiales bacterium | reverse complement strand
AAGTGCTTCAACTACGAGATGAATCAGGCCTTCGACGCCTACCTCACCGAGCTTGCAGTGCCTCACAACCACCTCTGGATCGAAGGCGTCCCCCACACCGCCACCGGCAGCTACGAAGTCAACGGCGACGACATCATGGCCCACCACCAGCGCGTGTTTGCGAAGTTTCGGAAGTGAAGAGGATTGGTGCGGGTTAGCTACCCATATTCAGGACATTCTCGACTAAGTTGCTGGGCGAACCTTGACGCGAGGTTTTAATCATGGTGTTTCACTCGCCAGCCGAAGCAATTCTTCTCTGAACGTTTTGGACATGTAAAAGTGCGCTTCCTGTTGTAGCCGATCCAGGCACGGTCGCAGCGCCGGAATCAAACCTTGTCCCTTTGCCAGCAGCAGGATGCCACCGATCCCGGTCGAGCGCTGTCGCAACTGTGCCGCCGCACGCCTTGCAGCCAGATCATCAACCAGGATGAAGTCCGCTCGCAAGCTCAAGGCCAGTGCCAGCGCCTCGGTTTCACCGGGGTCCAAGTCGGGACAGGCACTCACTTCCGCTGGAACCTGCACCCTGTTTGACCCAAGGTGGCAGTTGCAATCCGGTGAAACGAGAATGCATTCTGGAAAGACGGTTGAATTCATGCTCAACCATCGGCGGAATCCACACCTCACCAAACAAGAAAGGCAGCAAGTCCTCCAACTGCACCCGGCATAGGTTCAGCAGCACGGACGTGTCTGCCACGACCACCATTTACTGGTCAAGCTGAAGCGTGGTCACTGTGGGGAAGCCTGCCCGCAACGCAGCCACATCCTGGTGCAGGTCAGCAACGGATTCTACGGCGATGCCACGCTCCACCAAGGCCTGCTGAAACGAAAAGAAGTCCACGCCCGCCATTTCCGCACCCGCAGCCTTGCTCAACCGCCCCCGCGCATGCATCGCGCAGGCCAGTTCCAGCCGCAAATCATCCTCCGACCAGCGATGGGCGGCAGGTTCATCGGGAAGGTTCAGGGTGAGTTGCACGGCTGTAACATACGAGTCCACGAAAGTTTCGCCAACTTTTTTCACCCTGTGGGACGCGGTCCGACCCGTTCGGCTGAGCGGAATTCTCAGTGTGCGCCGCCTTGTCACGGCCGCGTGAGCGAGGGGATCAACGTCCCCCTCAATGGCAAGGGTGTCTGCCTTGTGAAGCTCGCTGCCCTAGTGTTTGAGAAGAGGTCAGGGTTCCCAGCGGCCTTTTTTTGGGTTCATCCGGGAAGTTGGTGCAGAACCTTCCGAGACAGGATGGGGCCAGCCTCGTAGCCG
>JAGRPD010000273.1:2658-10350 GCA_020439875.1 Verrucomicrobiales bacterium | reverse complement strand
GTCATAGACCGCCGCTACAGCGCGGCGATGGTCATCGAACATCTACAGGACTGCGACGGTCATAGACCGCCGCTACAGGGCTGGTGCCACGAATTCACTTGCTCTCCGCCAACGCCTCAAAGCCCTCATGATGCCTGGTGCGCTGTTGGACATCATGCACCGATCAAACCCGTTTGGAAAATCCCGCAGTGCTTCTTCCAACCTCCTTGACCCAATCTCTCCCACTGGCCCCAAACCCCATCATCGACCTAAGATTATCCTTTCCAAACACCCCCGGCTGCATCATCCTGGCGGAAAATCCTGACAGAAAATCCTGGCGGAAAATCCCAGTCTCCACCGCACCTCGGCATGAACCTTTTCTCTCTCTCCCGTCGGCTCCTGCGGTGCTACCTCGGGATGGCGGTCATGCTCTCGCCCGTGGGGCTGCCAGCTTTGGAAATCGTCACCGGCCCTGACTCCGCTACCGTGACGGAGGGCAGCGCAGTCAGCCTGTCGGTCACGGCCACGGGTGACGGGTCGCTCACCTACCAGTGGTATTTCGAAGGTCGCCCCCTGACCAGTGCGACCACCGACACTTTGGACCTGCCCGTCGTAACCCGAAACAACACGGGACTCTACGCCGTCCGCGTCACCGACGGTTCTGGCTCCCAGGTGGGCGCGCTGGCTCGGGTGGGGCTGCCTGGCGCGTTTTTTCAATCCAACAATGGCTCTGACTTGAGCATCACCAGCGTCGCCATGCCCGATGCCATCCCCGTCTGTTTCACCCTCAATGGCTCCCGCATCATCACCGCCGACGGCCAGCTTTTTCGCACCCAATCGCCGTACCAATCCAACCTCACGCTTTTCGAACCTCCGCTTCCCGGCACCCAACCCACCGACCTCGGTCGAGTCGTCCAAGGTGCGAGTTTTGGCGACCAAATCGCGGTTCTCCAAGCGGACGGAAACGTTCGCGTCTGGCGAATCCAGGGCACTTCGAGCTACGTCGAAGTGACCCTACCACCAGCGGCTCAAAACGGCCGGTTCGTCTATCAAGATGCCTTCTCGACCTTCGTGATCGGATGGGATGGCCGCATCACCGTCGTAGGTCCGGTCGATGACCCGCTGGCCGTCGTGCCCGAGTCCGCCCAACCCGCCGCCCGTATCTTCACTGAGACGGGCAACTCCTCTAGCAGCACCCTCAGCGGAAGGCGGGCTCTGGTGATCCGCGAAGATGGCTCTCTCGCGGCGTGGAATCTGAGGCCCTACGACCTTCCGCCTCCGACCACGAATCAAGCCAAACTCGCCGCCCTCAATGCCGACGCCTGCGTGACGGTGCAGGATGACGGCAGCCTCCTGCCCGGCCTGATTCCGAACACCTATCCCCCGCCTGCTGAAAACCTGCGCCTTATCGACGGCGGTGGACGCGAGTTTGTCGGCGTCACCACCGATGATCGCTTGGTGGCATGGACCATCACCTCCTGGTACCCGTCGCGGCTGGCTTCGATCATTCCGACTCTCTCTCCCAGTTGGGGCGATTTTTTGGACATAAGCCAGAGTCCGAAAGGCTACGCGATGCCTGAGTATCTGCGCGTCTTGTGCCTCGCTCAACCGGCGGCCATCATCGATCCACCGGAGCCCGCCGTTTGTCGCGAGGGTGAATCCGCTTTTTTCTCCGTCACCGGGAGTGGGCGTCCCGTGCCGACCTATCAATGGCTAAAAGACGGTGTCGAAATCTCGGGAGCCACAAGTCCGAACTACACGATCCCAGCCGCCACCGTCGCCGATGCAGCCAGCAGCTACAGCGTGCGGGTCAGCAATCAGCATGGCAGCGTCGTCAGCGCAGCCGTCGGCCTCACGCTGGAGAGCGGTCCGCTCATCACGACTCAGCCCCAGACTCTGGCCCTGCACCCGGGGGAAAGCGGCACGCTCCAGGTGGCCGCCACCGGATCCGGCAGCCTCAGCTACCAGTGGTATCGAGACGGCTGGACGCTGCCCGGTGCGACGAGCGCCAGCCTCACCATCCCAGACGGTCTGCCCGAGCACGCAGGGCTCTACTGGGCGCGTGTGACCGACGCCACGGCCAGCACGCTGAGTCACTGCGTGCGCGTGGCCGAAGGCTGCTCCCCCGTCGGCTGGCGCAACGGAGAGGAATACAACTTTTTCTCCGCTCTCGATAACGCCCACCCCGAGGACGTGGCGTTGGCCCTTTCAGAAGGGGAAAGCCGCCTCATGATAGGCTCCACCGGCCAGCTCAACTGGCTCTACCAATCGTGGAGCAGCAGCGGAAACAACGTCGCCTACACCGATATTTCGCCCCTGCCCTGCTCGGTCCCTGGAGAAAATGAAGCCCTGCCGCCCACGGATCCGTTTGGTCTGCCGTCACCGTATTTCGCCGTGGCAGCCGCCGTTCGCGGTCACTTGGCCATCGCTCTGGATCAGCGGGGACGAGTCGCCACCTGGCAATCCCTCACCGTCAAAACCTGCTACAGCCTCACCGTGGAGGGCGTATCGATCACCACGTGCTTCCCTCGGGCAGACACTCGGCTTTTGCCCGTACCAGCCGTCGCACGGCGGGCGCTCGCCGTCAGCCTTTCCACCACCGGTGAGGCCCTCTCGCTCGACCCCGCAGGAAAGGTCCAGGCCTGGATGATCAAGTGGGGAAATCTCCTCCCCGTGCCTGCAGCGGCGCAGGCGGACGTTGTGGCCATTTCCTCCGGCGCAGACCATCACTTGGCGCTCAAGAGCGATGGCAGCGTGGTCGCTTGGGGAGACAATTCCCACGGCGAAATCGATGTGCCGCCGGGTCTGACGGGGGTGGTCGGCATCGCTGCGGTGGAAGACGCCAGCTTCGCGATTCACGCCGACGGCAGCGTCACCGCCTGGGGCAGCGATGACGTGGGGCAGACCAGCCTGCCGCCTTCGCTCGCCGACGTTGAACGCATCCAGGGGGGAGAAGGCACCCTCTTAGCGATCCACACCGGCGGCGGCCTCACCGCTTGGGGAGGCTCCCTCGCCTCCGCCATCCCGGCCAGCCTCGCCCCCGAGACGGCACCGCGTTTTGCCGGGATCATGCTGGAGGAAAAGCAGAACTATCCGCCTCCCCAGGGAAATCACGGCGTGGCCTTGGTGCCGGTCCGCCCGCCCCAGATCAAATGGCAGCCCACTAACCCCGTGGTCTTTGAAGGCACCTCTGCCAAGCCCGGCACCGCCAGTGCCTTCAGTTATCCCGCCATCACCTCCGCCCACTGGCTCCGAGATGGCACTCCCGACCCCAGCCTGCCCACCTCCACCACTTCACAGCTCGATCTGATTTTCTCACCCAGCACCCTCGGACATACCGACTGGTACGCAGCTAGCTTCAGCAATGGCTGGAGCACCGGCACCTCGGAGGCACGCTTCATCGAGGTGATCCCACCCCGCCGCTTCAGCGACTGGCAGGCCACCCACTTTACCTCCGAACAAATCGCCAGCGGCCAGGCCGACGCCGAGGCCGACCCCACCGGCTCGGGTGTCAGCAATCTGAGCCGCTACCTTTTCGATCTCGACCCCCACGCCCCCCACCTCGTCCTCCCCCTCGAAGTCACCCCGCTGCCACCCGATCCAGCTGCTCCGAACCTCGTCGGCGTCGCCTACGACTTCACCGTCCCGCGCGATCTCTCCGACATTTATATCAGTGTAGAGACCTCTCCTGACTTGGTCGCGTGGGGCCACCCCTACGACTCCATCACCGAGCGCGGAGCCGTCACCGGCGGGAGCCGAGCCCTGCAGTTGCGCGTGCGCGCATCGGCGGATCTCAGCTCGGGATCCCCCGCACCTCAGTTCTTCCGCTTGCGATTTGGCTTGGTGGCTCCGCAGTCCGCCCCGACCTACTGAGCCTCTCCCCGATGAGTCCGGCTCCCACCCCCGCCCAACGCCTCGCCGATCAGCAACGCCCCATCGAACCGGTGGTGATGCATCAGACGTGGCGAGAGTTGCTCTTCCTCCACTGGCGGATGGACCCCGGCGAGATCCAAAAAAGGCTGCCCGCTGGCCTCACGGTGGACACCTGGGAGGATGAAGCCTGGATCGGCGTGGTGCCCTTTTTGATGGACGCCATCCGTCCGCGTTTTTGCCCCGCTCTACCTTGGATCAGCTACTTCCGTGAACTCAACGTCCGCACCTACGTGCACGATACTGAGGGCCGACCCGGCGTGTGGTTTTTCTCCCTGGATTGCGATCAACCTCTCGCCGTGTGGACCGCGCGCACCTTCTTTCATCTGCCCTATCAGCACGCTCGTCTGGAGGTGAGCCATCCGCAGCGAGATCGGGTGGAGTACTCCTGGCAGCGCCGTGGAACTTCCGAGGCGGGGACTTTTGAATATTGCTTCCACGGCACCCCCGAACCGGCGGCTCCTGGGACCCTGGAATTTTTCCTTGCCGAGCGTTATCGCCTCTTCGCCGCGCATCCCTCCGGTCAGATTTTCCAGGGCCGCGTCCATCACACACCCTACCCTCTGCAGCCCGTGGAGGTCACGCAGTGGGACAACCGCCTGCTCGCACTCAATGGACTGCCCGCCCCCGCCCGAGCCCCGGATCACGCCATCGGCTCCCGAGGCGTGCGCGTCACCGTGCATGCCCTGCGTCCGGTGAATCCGGCCTGATCCCCCCCTTCCCTCACCCCAGCCACCACGTCACCAGGGCAGCGATCACCACCGCCGCATCCGCCAACGTGCGCGTGGCCGACACAGGGATCACGCGCCGCAGCGGCAGCAGCAGCGCCATCAGTCCCGCGCCGACACCCACCCCCCACAGCACCTCACGCGGCACCGTTTCCCCGCCCATCATCCGCCCCACGATCCCATGGATCACGATCACCCCGATCCACCCCGCCACCAGCCATTGCCGCAACCGCGCCGTCTCGGCCTCCGTCTCCGCCTCCGCCAGAGAGATCACCAGCAAGTTCATCCCAAACAAAGCCGCCAGCTGCAACGTGTCCAAAGGCAACGCCCCGCCATAAAAATCCACCCCACCGCACACCCCCAGCGCAAACAGCAGCCCACCCACCACCTCCTTCGGCACCGGCATGCGATCCTCCCTGGAAAAATGGCGCAAAAACAGGCTCAACAGCAAAATCACCACCACCACTCCTGCGACAAACAAATCCGCTGGCTCCACCGGCAGCTTGCGGGCCAGCTCCAGCATCATCACCGCCGCCAGCACCAGCCCCACCTCCATCAGCGGCCCCCGCCAGAGCGGCACGTACAGCACCAGGTAAAAAACCGCCAGCCCAGCTACCAGCGCCGCCTTCCACATCAGCCCCTCAGGCACCCGCCACAGACCCAGCCACACCAGCGCCCCCGTCACCATGGGCAGCACCCCCACCAGCAGCCACCGCCGACACCGCCAGTGGGTCGCATGTCGAGCCGTCGGCGGCACGCTCCCGCGCCGCGCTGTCCGCCAGCCATCCAGCAGCCGATCCACCCCATAAATCCACCACACCGCCAGCACCAGACCCCACGACACCGCCGCTGGCATCCACACCTGGTGCACCTCCGCCAGCGCCTGTAGCCACAGCCACGCCACCAGCGGTGCCTCCAGGCTCAGCGCCTGCGGCCACTCCCACCAGCGTGGGCGCACACTTTCAGAGTCATTTGCACTGCCTTCCAATCATGCGATCTTTCCAGCCTCCCACCTCCCTTGTCCAGGGAGGAATCCTCTGCCGCCCGTGAAATACCTCACCGTCATTCGCCACGCCAAATCCAGCTGGAATCATCCCGGACTCGCGGATCACGACCGCCCGCTCAATGACCGCGGCCGCCGCGCCGCGCCTGCCATCGCCCATTTTCTCCATCACACCTACCTCGGCGGTCATGGCGGCCAGCCCCTGCTGCCTTTCCCCGACCACCTCCTCAGCAGCACCGCCGTCCGCGCCCTCACCACCGCCCAGATCGTGCGTGAGGAACTCGGCCTGCCACCCGATGCCCTACGCCTCTCTCAGCGCCTCTATCTCGCCCCCGAGTCCGAGCTCCTCCGCGCCATCCAAGAGCTGCAAAATGGCTGGCAACACGTCGTGATCTTCGGCCACAACCCCGGCCTGCACGATTTCATCAATCGCCTCCTCGCTCGCGGCAGCATCACCCGCTTCCCCACCTGCGCCGCCACCATCCTCGCCCTCCCCATCGATGCCTGGTCTCGCGCCGAGTGGAATCAAGCCCAGCTCGTCGGTCAGATCACCCCCCGCCTCCTGCAGCGCCGCTTTCCCGATCGCTATCCCGATATCAGCGCTGCCGACGGTGAATAAAGCGCGCCCCCGTCCCGTCCATCCTGCCTCTGCGTTCCACCTCGACGCTCGGCAGGCATGAAAGCACTCCCTCTCCTCACCCTCCCGCTGCTGCTCCCCCTCGCAGCTTCCGGCGTGCGCGCCAGCTCTCCCAGTCCCGCAGCAGCCCCCGTCCCCCCCCTCGTCCTCCGAGAAACAGCTCACCATCTGGTCGAAGACTTTCAGACCGATCTCCGATCCCACCCCCACGCCAGCGCGGACCAACGTCAACTCCTCGCTGTTTGTCAGGAGATCGAAAATCGCACCACGGCTCTCCAGCACGCCACCGACCTCTGGACCAGCTCCCGCCTCCTCCACCAGGACGTCGAATTCGCCCGCCTCCTCGCCCGCCGCGCCTCCGCCTGCGCCTGCGTGCAGACCCACCTCGCCACCCTCGACGTGCAGCTCTACGCCTTCGAGATGCAGTTGCAAAACCGCGCCCCTCAGCTCGCCTCACGCCCCACACCCGCACCGCACCGAGACGAGGAGGCCGCGCACCGCATCGAGTCCACCGAGCGCACCCTCAACACCGTCGGTGCCATCGCCGGTCTCGTGCTGCGTTTGATCGACGCCCACCATCAACGGCGCTGACCGCAGGCCGCGCTCAGCCATCAGTCATCCAGGCCCGCCCATTTCACATCCCTCAGCGGCACCACCTTCCGGTCCAGATCATGCAGCGCCTGAATCCGGCGCACCGTGCCACTGCGTGCCCGCATCAGGATCGAGTGCGTCTCCACCTGTCGGCCGATGAAGCACACTCCCGGCACCAGCGGGCTGTCGCTGATCCCCGTCGCACACAGCAGCGCGCTATCTCCCACCACCAGATCATCCGCTTGAAACACCCGCGTCAAATCCTCCGCATCCTCCACCAGATCCGCCACCTCGGCGCGATGCTCCTCCGTGTGAAACCACATCCGCATCTGCATGTCACCCTTCAGGCACTTCAGCGCCGCCGCCGCCAGCACCCCCTCTGGAGAGCCGCCCATGCCCACGTACAAATCCACCCCCGCCTCCGGCAGAGACGGTGCCGCCGCCGCCGCCACATCCCCATCGGTCACCATCCGCAGCGCCGCCCCCGTCTGCCTCACCGCCTGGATGATCTCCGCGTGCCGGGGTCGATCCATCGTGCACACCACCGTGTCCTCCGGTCGCTTGCCCAGCGCCTCCGCCACCAGCGCCACCACCTCCTTCATCGGCATGTCCAGCAGACAGGGATTGCCCCGTTCCTCCAGCAGCGCCTTCACCGCCGGTCCATACGCCATCTTGTGACTGTAAAAACTCGGAATGTCCTTCATCACATGCTGCACCCCCTGCGGCACCTGCGCCGCCGCGATCACCGAGATGCTGTTCGGCAGTCCCTTCGCGATGTTTGACGTGCCATCGATCGGATCCAGCGCGATGTCAAAACGCGGCGC
>JAGRPD010000273.1:0-2573 GCA_020439875.1 Verrucomicrobiales bacterium | reverse complement strand
ATATCCAAAATGTCGAACACCCCATAGATCGCCCGACAGGCCGCCGCATCCGCCCGCTCCTTATCCCCCCGGCCCAGCCAGTGGATCGCCTGCAGCGCCGCATTCTCCGTCGCCCGCACAAATTCAAATTCCAACACCCGTTCCAAATCCAACGTGCTGCGTAGAGGAGGTAGTTCGCTCGAATCCATCCTCACCGTTTAGCTCAGATCCCCGCCCGCGTCACCTCCTCCTCTGTGCCTTTTGCGCCAAATCCTTTCCACTTGCGTTTTCAGGCCACCGTTCTAACCTGCGCGTTCCCCTTCCCCCCGGACCGTCCACCACGGCCTCCACCTTCCCCCACCCCCTTCTTTATGAAAGCCGAACTCGTTGACCAAGCAGCTGAAAAAGCCGCCGAACTCAACATCGACATCCCCTCCCTGATCAACTTGGTCTCCAAGCGCGTCCGCCAGCTCAACGCCGGCCGCCCCGCCCTCGTCGATCGCCGCCCCGGCATGCGCGACGCCGACGTCGCCCTCACCGAGATCATCCAGGGGAAAATCAAGCCCTCGGACATCGACGACGCCTGAGGCCAGCCACCGGCCCCTCACGACGTCCCGACTCACCGCCCTCCCCGCCACGCATGAGCGAGGAAATCGCCAGCAACCGCAAAGCCAGGCGGGACTTTCACATCGTCGAGCAGTACGAAGCCGGCGTCGAACTGCGCGGCACCGAGGTCAAATCCATCCGCCAAGGCAAAGTCAACCTCTCCGACGCCTTCGCCCGCGTCGATCGCGGTCAGGTCTGGCTTTATAACTGCGACATCCAGCCCTACGACAAGGCCAGCCACGTCCAGCATGAGGCCCGCCGCACCCGCCGCCTCCTCCTCCACAAGCGCGAGATCCGCAAACTCATCGAGGCCACCCAGCACAAAGGCCTCGCCCTCCCCGTCCTCCGCGCCTACTGGAAGGGAGCCCGTGTCAAAATCGAACTCGGCGTCGGCAAAGGCAAAACCAAAGGCGACCAACGCCAAGACTTGAAAGCCCGCGCTGAAAATCGGGAAGCCGCCCGCGCCGTCGCCAACTTCAACGCCAAGCGCGGCCACTAGCCCCCCCCATGCGCATCATCGCAGGCAGCGCCGGAGGCATCCCCCTCAAAGTCCCCCGCCACGTCACCCGCCCCACCACTGATCGCGTGCGGGAGGCCCTCTTCTCCATGCTCGGCCCCCACATCGCCGGAGCCCGCGTCCTCGACCTCTTCGCCGGCAGCGGCTCCCTCGGCCTCGAAGCCCTCAGCCGCGGAGCCACCCAGGCCGATTTCATCGACCAAAACCGCAGCGCCTGCCAGACCCTCCAGGAAAACCTCCTCAAAACCCGCCTCAACGGCCCCACCGCCCGCATCCATCAGGGCGATGTCACCACCCTCCTGCCCCGCCTCCGCGGCCCCTTCGACCTCATCTTCGCCGATCCCCCCTACCAGCATCAGCCCAGCGATCCCGACTTCGCCACCCAGCTCCTCACCCACCCCACCCTCCCCACCCTGCTCTCCCCCAGCGGCAGCCTCATTCTCGAGACCAAAACCACCAAAACACCCCCCGCTCTCCCCCCCAGCTGGACCCTCATCAAAGACCGCGCCTACGGTGAAACCCGCCTCCTCTGGCTCCAACCCACCGCATGAGTTCCCTCCGCACCAGCCTCCTCCTCTACAACCTCGCCCTCCCCCTCGGCCTCCTCGCCATGGCCCCCGGAGCCTGGAAAAAAATGCGCGCCCGCGGAGCCGACCCCGCCCACCTCCGCCAGCGCCTCGGCGTTTACCCCACCAACGTCCGCACCCGCATCGCCAGCGTCACCACGCATTCCGAGCGCCTCTGGATGCACGCCGTCAGCGTCGGAGAAGTCAACGTCGGCCTCAAACTCCTCCAGCTCTGGCTCCAGCAGCATCCCCATGGAGCCGCCATCCTCTCCGTCACCACCCCCACCGCGCACGACATCGCCACCCGCTTCGCCGAGCGCCACCCTCAGCGCCTCGCCGTCATCTACAGCCCCTTCGACGCACCGCCCATCGTCCGCCGCGTCCTCGATGACACCCGCCCCACCCACATCGTCCTCGTCGAAGCCGAAATCTGGCCCAACTTCGTCACCGAAGCCCATCGTCGCCGCATCCCCATCACCCTCGTCAACGCCCGCCTCTCCGACCGCTCCGCCCGGCGCTTCGCCAAAGCCGCCCGCCTCATCCGCCCCATCTTCTCCCAGCTCAGCCAAGTCCTCGTCCAAGAGCCCGAAGACGCCGCTCGCTGGCATCCCCTCGGCGTCCCCCCCGACCGCGTCCACACCTGCGGCAGCATCAAATTTGACCCCGAAGGAGCCGCCCCCGACCCCGAAAAAATCGCCCAACTCGGCACCCTCCTCCAAAACACCGGCATCACCCCCGAGCAGCCCCGCCTCCTCGCCGCCAGCACTCACGCCGGTGAAGAACTCGCCCTTGCCCGCCTCCTCGCCCAGCTCAAAACCCAACCCCGCTGGAAGGACCTCCGCCTCCTCCTCGTCCCCCGCCACGTCGAGCGCACCCCCGCCCTCCTCGACGAGTTGGCCCCCCTC
>JAGRPD010000272.1 GCA_020439875.1 Verrucomicrobiales bacterium | reverse complement strand
GTCCGAAACCCGCGAGGATGGCGAGGAGGCCGATGCCGATGAAACCGCGCGTCATGAGGCGCAGCAGGCGGGCCTGACGATCAGTGCTGAGGAGGGCGAAAAATTGTGCCACCAGGAGGGCAGCGGCCACGTTGAGCGGCAGCATGAAGCGAGGCCGAGAGGAGGGGAGCAGCGCAATGACCAAAAAGCCGACCACTAGGCCGGCACGCAAGCCGCGCATCCATGAGCCGCGGCGGCCGAGCTGAGGCCACTGTGAGGTGATGGCGGGACTCCAGAGCAGAGGCAGGAGCAGGAGCCAGGGCAGGAAATTGACCAAACTCTGCGGGATCTGCAGCAGCCAGTTGCTCCAATCAAACTCTGAGAATCCGATCCGATGCGTGATTTGATCTGCCCACACCTTTTGGGAGTCGCCCTGGGGATTGCGCCGTGCGTTTTCGAGTGCCCACGGCACCCAGGGCAGCAGGAAGGCCAACACGCCGACTCCATGGGCGGGGCGGATGAGTTCCTTCAAGCGACCTTCTGCGGCCAGGACGCCAACAATAAGGGCGTAAAAATACCACACGTGAGGCGGTCCTTTTGCCAAAAAACCGACGCCGAGGAAGAGGCCCGCGCTGATCCAAGCCAGCCAGCGGCGATCTGCCCACCAGGCTCCCAACCAACTGACCAGTGCCAACCCGAAGCAGGCGATGTAGATGGACTCGATCTCAGCGAGACGGCCTTTCTCCAGAAAACCGATGTTCGTCAGGCAGATGCAGGCCGCCAAAAAAGCCGCCCCTTGGCCGAGCCACCGGCGGGTGGCGAACAATACGCCCAACGCCAGCGCCAGCATGGCCAACGCGGAGGGCAGGCGAGCGCTCCATTCGTCCATGCGGCCGGTGAGTTGAATGGAGGCGGCGGTGGCCCAATTGATCAGGGGTGGTTTGCGATTGTAAACCTGGCCTGCGGAGCGCGGAACAATCCAATCTCCCGTCTGCAGCATGGTGCGCCCAGGCAGGATGCGACGGGCTTCTTCGCCCTGCAATTCCGGCATTCCTAGGCCGACCAGATAGAGGCAGGCCCAGCTGAAGAGGAGGAGCAGGACCAGCGCCGCCGTGGAGACCGAGGGTGCGTTCGACGGTGGAGAGATGGCAGGTGAGGGGCTCAAAATTCTCCCCGGAACGAGCAGCGCGCGGCTGGAGTTTCGTGAATGACGATCTCCGCCAGCCCGGGCAGTTGCGGGCCCAGTTTGCGCCAGAGCCAGGCTGCCATGTTTTCGATGGTGGGATTTTCCAGACCCTCGATCTCATTGAGGTAGCCGTGGTCCAGCAGCTGGAGCAGGGGATTCATGGCGCGCGAGATTTCGGCGTGATCGTAGATCCAGCCGATATGGGGATCCACCTCGCCCTCCACGCTGATCTCTACTTTGAAGGAGTGGCCGTGCATGCGCGTGCATTTGTGCTCTGGCGGCAGATTCGGCAGAGTTTGCGCTGCTTCAAAACGAAAGTCCTTGGTGATACGTGCCCGCATAGATGATGCTTCCTATACCGGATCTCGGTGTGGCTCAACTACCGGCTTTCAATGGCAGGCGGCACGCTACCTGTGGGTAGCGCGGGTTTCACCTGGAGGGGAGGCGCCTCGTCCTCGACGGGTTGAGCCTTGGGAATGGGTTTGGGCTCAGGCGGAGCAGGATCGGCCTGGAGTCGGAGCAGCGTCACCTTTCCAGCAAATGGAGCCAGATCTGGATGCCAGCGGGGTCGGAGGATGCCGGTATCGCGCCCCGCCAGCAGTGGGCCGGAGATCGATTGGGGAAAACCTTCGGGGAAGGGTGTCTCGACGAGCATGTCGCAGCGATCCGGGATGGATAGCGCCAGCGTGCCACCGCCGTCCATCACGGCCCGCACATGAACGGGGCCTTTTTCCAAGACGTGACTGGAGACGGTGGTGGCGGCGGCATTTTGAAAAACGGACAACGTGATTTTGCCGCTGTCAAAATAGAAGGCGTAACCACTCTGCGGCGTGCCGTGGCTGATGAGGACGGCGTTGGCATCAAGATCGGGATCGTAATCCAGCATCGCTTCGATGAAGAGCGCGTGATTTTTGAAGTCGGGCAGCTTGTCCGCAGGCACGGTGTCGCCGAGCTTCAGGAGCAGATCGCAGCCCACGACTTTTTCCTCGCGCTCGGGACCGAGAATGTCCGCCAGCGGACGCGAGAAAGCGTCGTCGCCGGAGCCGACCGGAGCCACGGGGGTGGGGCGCTCGTCGGCGGGATCGCGCAACTGAGGCAGCAGGCTGGCTCCGCTGAGATTTTTGGGTGAGGAGACGTCGAGGAGATCGCAGATGGTGGGAAAGAGATCCACCCAAGCCACGGCAGCGGGGCAGGATTGGCCGGGTGTTTTGAGATCGGGCGTGCGAATCACCAGAGGAGGCGCGGTGTCTTTCGCTGCCTGATCCGCCAGCAAAATGACGGCCGTGCGGCTGGCATGGGGGCCGCGATCGAGCGCCTCCAGCAGCTGGGCGATGGTGGCATCCACGCGTTGTCTCGCGGCTTCGGCGTCGGATCCGAGGTTTCCTGTCGCGCCGGTGAGCCCGACGGCGAGGAAGAAGGGTTTGCTGCTTTTTTGACCCAGAAAATCAGCGGCCCAGGTGGCCACGGCGGCGTCGGAGTCGGCGGCGGTTTGACCTTGCTTGAGGAGAGGGAGCTGAGTGCCATCGTCGGGGAAACGTTTTTTCCAGGCAGCGGGTTCGGCAAAACCGCGCCGACCACCATCGCGGCCGGTCAGACGCTGTTCGGTGCCACCGGAACCGGCGTGGAAAATTTTTCCTGCAGCGGCGGTGGTTTTGCCTTTTTCGATCAGCCAGCGAGGCAGGCTGGGGCGCTCCTGCAAAGCCGCACTGAGACGCCAGTCTCGATCGTCAGCCGTCACGCCAGTGAGGGCAGGCCAGAGGCCGCTCCACAGCGCGGTGCGCTCAGTGTTGTCGGAGGCGTGACCATCGCGGACGGTGGGGAAGCGGATGCCCTCGGCCGTGAGGCGGGACCAGCCAGAGGCTCCAGATTTCGGTTGGCTAGGAGGTGCCCAATCATCAGCGATGATGAGCAGCACATTGCTCGTCGCAGCCTGCAAGGCAGAGCTGCACAGAATACCGCTGGTGAGGAGGACAGAGACGAGGCGGGCGCGCCGGAGCGAAAACATCACCGACTAAAGAGCATGCGCCGCCGCGCCGGGCAACTTCGGATGCGGGAATTTCCCGGCGATTGCAATTTCTCCCAGAAGCCGCTAGCGTCGCGGCCCTATGAAACCCCGCACCTATGGCTGCCTGCTCGGCCTCCTGCTGTTTGTTTTGGCCGTCAGCATCATCGTCAATGTCCTGCAGTTCAGCGCGGGGGCGGTGGGAGGCAGCTCTCTGACGATGGGGGCATCTTCGCGCCCCCCGCTGCGGGAACGGCTGGAGGTGCCTGCGGAGTCGGGCGCGGAGCGAGGAAAAATCGTGAAGATCGACCTGGATGGCGTGATCAGCTCCGTCGCTCCAGAGGGGCTGTTTGGCGTGGCGGTCTCGACGGTGGCCGGTTTGCGGCGGCAGTTTGAGCAGGCGGCCAACGATGACGACATCAAGGCGGTGGTGCTGCGAGTGAACTCGCCCGGTGGTGAGGTGACGGCATCCGACATCTTGCATCATGAGCTGAAGAAGCTGGCGGAGAAGAAACCGGTCGTCGTCTATATGGACAGCATCGCGGCCTCGGGCGGATATTACATCGCCTGCGCTTCGCAGCACATCGTGGCGAGTGAGACGACGCTGACAGCCAGCATCGGTGTCATCATTGACACGGTAAATTACGCCGATCTGTTTGGCAAAGTGGGGCTGGCGTCCAACACCTTTGTCAGTGGTCCCTTCAAAGACTCGCTGAGCGGCTCCCGCCCGATGCGGGAAGATGAGCGGGCGTATGTCCAGGGGCTGGTGGATCAGATGTATGATCGCTTCCTCACCGTGGTGTCGGAGGGACGGAAACTGGGCAAGACCCAACTCCGCAATGGGGTGGCGGATGGTCGGGTGGTGACGGGGCGGCAGGCGCTGGAGCTGGGGCTGGTGGATCAGATCGGCTACATCGAAGATGCCTACGCCAAGGCGCGTGAACTGGGCGGTGCGGAAGGGGCAGGGGTGGTGACGTATCGCTCGGCGACCAGTTTTTTTGAAATCCTGGCCGAATCTTCCGCCACGGGATTGAAGGCGGAACCCATCAAGGTCGAGGTCAAAGGCCCCTGGCCCGCCGCCATGCTGCAGCCGGGTGTGCCGTATTACCTTTCCCCCCTGTCGGTGCCGGGTCATTGATTCAGTGCTGCACGTATTGCCGTGACTGATTCTGTTGATCCCACGACCCTCAGCGTGCTGGCTGATTTGGCCGCCGTGGCGGTGGTGGCGTTGTTTTTGGGCGCAGGAGTCTATAAAGGCTGCCGGGCGTTGGGCTTCGGTGCCGGGTGGGCGGAGCGAGGTCGTGTGCCGGCTGCGGGCATCTATCGAGGAGCTGATGCGGCGGCGGTTTTGGTGCTCAGCGTTTTGATCTGGTATGGCCTGCAGGCGATGGCCGTCGGGGAGCGTCCCGATTCGGCGTTGGAAAAAGCCGCCGCTGCGGCAGGAACGTCGGCTAGCCAGGGAGAGACCCTCTCCGCGCTGCTGGGAAACGTGATTTTCATGCTGCTGGTGGCGGGGTTTCTCCTCGCCTACCTGCGCCAGATTCGGGGGCTGGATCCGGTGGTGATTTTCGGTCTGCGGCGCTTGCCGCTCGGGCGTGTGCTGCTCTACGCGGTGGCCTTTTTGCTGCCAACGCTGTTGATCGTCTCGGTCACAGCGGCATGGTTTATGGGAGCGCTGCAGGAGGTCTGGCCGGATTTACAACCGCAGGACACGGTTCAGATTTTTTCCGAGGACAGCAGCCCGCTGGTGCGTGGCATGATGGTGCTGCTGGCGGTGGTGGTGGCTCCGCTGGTGGAGGAGACCTTGTTTCGCGGCTTTATTTATGGGGTGATCAAGCGCTTCACCGATGGCTGGTTTGCGGCGGGAGTGTCATCCCTGCTGTTTGCGTTGGCGCATTTTCATTTGGGCAGCGCGTTACCGCTTTTTGTTTTGGCACTGGGGTTCACGCTGGCCTATGAGCGCACCGGCAGTCTGCTGGTGCCGATGGCGATGCATGCTCTCTTCAATACCACCACGCTGGTGCTGCTGATCTTCGCTGGAGATGCCGCATGAAGACCGTGGCGCAGCTCGGTGAAGACGCTCTGATCGCGCGTCTCGTGCAGGATGCCCCGCTGCAGTCCAGCGTGATCTTGGGACCCGGCGATGACTGCGCGGTGGTGCAGGGTCCGTCTGCCGGGCGATGCCTGCTTCTCAAGACCGATGTCGTGGTGGAAGGCGCGCATTTCACTGCCGAGACCGCGCCCGAGTGGGTGGGCCGAAAAGCGCTGGCGCGCGTACTCAGCGACGTGGCCGCCATGGGCGGTACGCCGGAGCACGCCACCGTCACCTTGCTGCTGCCGGGCGAGACGGCGGTGAGCTGGGCGGAGGCGGCTTATGCGGGACTGCATGAGCTGGCGCGCCAGCATGGCGTCAGTGTGGTCGGGGGAGAGACGGCCTGGTCTCCGCTGCGCATCCTCTCGGTGCATCTCACGGGCAGTGTGGCGGAGGCGGCCTGGGCGCGGCGAGATGCGGCCCGGATGGGCGATGGTATCTGGGTCACAGGCCGATTGGGCGGTTCGTTGGCGGGACATCACTTGACGTTCTCTCCGCGCTTGGAGCAGGGCCGCTGGCTGGTGGCGGAGGCGGGCGTGCGGGCGATGATGGATCTCAGCGATGGTCTGGCGCGCGATCTGCCGCGCTTGGCTCGGGCCTCGGGCGTGGGATTTGAGGTGGACTGGGATCAGCTGCCCTGTCAGCCGGGCTGCAATCGGGATCAGGCCTGGGGGGATGGCGAGGACTACGAGTTGCTCTTCACGCTGCCAGCTTCGGGGGAAAACGATTTGCTCGCGAATTGGCAGCGCCGATTTTCTGAGATCCCCCTGACGCGCATCGGGCGCATCACCGCGCCCGGCCAGGGAGAGACTCGACCCACGGGCGGTTGGGATGCGTTTGATGCCGGGCAGAAACCGTCAGGGCAGGTGGGAGGATGAAAAGCCAGCAAGGCAGAGCTTGCGTTTGAATGTGGGAGGGTCGCCCTCATGACGTTTCCGGAAGAACGCGCCTTTGAGTCGCGTTTGAAAGCGCCATGATGCGGATGCAATGCGTTTTGATTGGGATTGTTGGGACGAGCTTGGCTGCGGCGGCGGACTGGCCGCAGTTTCGTGGTCCTGACGGGCAGGGTCACACCGATGTGGCGGATTTGCCGCTGACTTGGAGCGCCACCGATAACGTCCGTTGGAAGGCGGATCTGCCAGGGGTCGGCTGGTCCTCACCCGTCGTCGTGGACGGGGCCATCTACCTCACCACCGCCGTGCCGCAGGGCAGCGAGGTCAAGCCGGATCAAAGCCTGCGTGTGCTGTGCCTGGATGCAGCCACCGGCACGCCGCGTTGGAATGTGGAGGTGCTCAAGGAGATCGGAGCCGATGCTCCCAACATTCACAAAAAAAACAGTCACGCCAGCCCCTCGGTCCTCGTCGAAGCGGGACGCGTCTATGCGCACTTCGGTCACATGGGTACGGCCTGTCTGGATGCAGAAAACGGTGCCATCCTCTGGAAAAACAACGATCACCCCTACACGCCCGTGCACGGCAATGGTAGCAGCCCTGTGCTCTGGGGAGATCTGCTCATCTTCTCGGCCGACGGTGGAGATGTGCCCGCTGTCATCGCTTTGAAAAAAGAGACCGGTGAGCTGGCCTGGAAGGTCACCCGTGAGTCGGATGCCAAACGCAAGTTTTCCTTTTGCACGCCGCTGATCGTTGAGGTCGAGGGGCAGCCTCAGCTCATCACGCCCGGCAGTGGCGTGGTGCAGGGGCTCAATCCCGCCGATGGCACGGAGATCTGGCGTGTCCAGTATGATCAAGGCTACTCCGTGGTGCCGCGCCCCGTGGTGGCCGATGGTCGTCTCTACGTGTGCACGGGCTACGATCATCCGCGACTGCTCGCCATTCGTTTGGCGGAAGCAAAAGGCGATGTCACCGCCACGCATGTGGATTGGACTCTCGCCAAGCAAGTCCCACACAATCCGTCCGTGGTTGTCGTCGATGGTTTGCTCTTCATGCTGGCGGACAAGGGTGCCCTCTCCTGCGTCGATGCCGCAACCGGAGAGGTGTATTACGCCCAGCGCTGTGTGGGACCTTCCTCAGCTTCCATCCTCAGCGCACCGGGTCGGCTGTATTTGCTGGATGAGCGCGGCCAATGCAAGGTCATGGCCCCCGAGAAGATTTATCGCGAACTGGCCGATAATCTGATCGATGAACGCACGCTCGCCTCGCTGGCGGTGGTGGAGTCTGACCTCCTGCTGCGCACGGAGAGCCATCTCTACCGCCTCAGCAGCCAGCGCTGAGATTTTTCTGCCCCATTTCGATCACGAAGGGGGTTAAAAGATCAGCCAGAGGGCGGCGAACAAGGTGAGACCAAACAGCAGCCACTCGAAGGATTTCTGAGGGATGCGCTGCAGGATTTGCCAGCCCAATAAGATGCCGCCTACCACGGCGGGTAGCAGCACCAGATTCGTCATCAGCGAGCGCCCATTGATGATGCCGAGGTCCGCGCTGAACGGCACTTTGAAGAGATTGATGAAAAGGAAAAAGCGGACAAAGACGCCGATGTGATCCTTTTTTTCGAGGTGCTTCGAGAGGAGATAGACGGTCATCACCGGACCCGCTGCATTGGCCAGCATCGTGGTCACTCCTGCGGTGAGGCCCATGATCCAGGAAAACAGCGGATGCTCGGTGAGGGCTAGAAACTCCTGTCTTTTCCAGTCGAGGATCAGCTTGAAGGCGAGCAAGCCGAGGGTCAGCCAACCGATCACGCTGCGCGCGGCTGTGTTGTCGATTTGATCCAGAAAAAACCATCCAATCACCACACCCAACATCGCGGGAGGCACCATCGACCAGACGGGACGCCAGGAGCCGCCGTGGCGGTTGATGAGGTAGCCCATCAAGTCAGCGGCGATCAGCAGGGGCAGCACCAGGCCGACCGAGGGCTTTGCGCCAAAGGCCTGCGCCATCAGCACCACGCTCAGGGTCGCGGTGCCAGACAGGCCGCTTTTGGAAAGTCCGATCGTCAACGCCCCGAGCAGCGCCAGCACCAGCGGCCCGGGATCCGCCCCCAGCAGGGTGTGCTCGCTCAACCATGCAAAAACATCCGTCATCGCGCTCCCCTTCGCGCGGCCACCCCGGACTGACAAGGGGAAACGACCCTTGGTTCACTCCGGCATGGACAAAG
>JAGRPD010000271.1 GCA_020439875.1 Verrucomicrobiales bacterium | reverse complement strand
CCCGGAAGTCATCTTCGCCGGGCAGTTGTGTGATTCCTTCGATGGCTGCGGCATCTCCGAACAAACGATTCGAAAGTGCCCACCGCTGAAGGTATTCACCCGCGTCTTCAGCCTGAAAGCCGTAGAGGCCGGGCTTGGTTAATTTGAGAACGCGACCGGTCTCTTCGTCATAGAAGACGGCGTGCTCGCCGCCAAACGATGCAGCATCTACTGATCCGAAAGCAACGGGATCAATTTCCCTCCCGTTTTCACGCGCCCACGCCACGAATTCGGAATGACCGAGGAGCTTACCCCCAGATTTCCTGCGCTTCTGGACATCTGCTCCACGACCACCGCGTAAGGGGGCGGCCTCGTTGCCGGTGAGTTCTTGGAAGATGCTGGCGGGATTGCGGACTTCATCGCCCTGCAAACTACCCGATTTCACACCAGAGTCAACGAAACGAAGCGGAGACGGAAGCGGGCCAAGACTGAACGCCACGTCAACCGTGGATCCATCCTCCATGGCCACTGTCTGCACTTCGCCGGTTTCCTCAACCATCCGCGCCGCCTCCTGCAACGCTTGGCGGTCAAACTGACTTTGCACGTCAACCCCCATCAGGTTGTCCAGGAAGCCCTGCCAATCGTCTCCCAGCTTGCCCTCTTTGCGCGCCACAGCCAACGCACGCGCGCGCTGCCAAACCTGCCGGAAGAAAGCTCTCCAGCTCCTCACGAAGGCCTGCAACTGCCCGGCCTCACTCGCCAGCTCCCGGCCTTGCCGGGCCATCGCCGTCAAGCCCTTTGACACTGCGCCTGGAGCGATCTTCCCCGTTTTGCGTTGCCCAAGAACGTCAGCCGTCACAATGGCGGAGATTCCCTCAATCAAGGCCCGGTCCGACACACTGGCATCATCTGCTTGCCCGAGAAAGTCCAACCCCGTCGCCTGCTCCGCGATCCGCACCCACTGCAACCCTTGGTCGCGCGTGAAAGCTCCGGTCTCCAATCCAAGACGCCAGCGACCTTCGACGCTCTCCTCTGCGACCGTGAGAGGGTTCGCTCCAGCGTAGATCCGCGACACGACGCGCCGCACGTTGTCCACCCGCTCCACGCGGTTTGATCCCAGCACCGCCGTTGTCAAAACCTCACTCTCCTGCATCGGCACACCTGCGAGACGGGACGCCACTTGAACCGCTTCAACGGGGCTGCGTTTTTTGGAGGGGAGGCGGAGTGGAATTGTCTCGCGCGGAGACGCAGAGACGCGGAGGTTATGCTTCAACGGGGCCGCTCTGGTGAGAGAGCGGAGAGACGAGCAATCACACCGTGCTAGACCCCTGGGGAAACACTGTGCTGCTTGCTAACCAGGAAAGGGGAAGTCTAGGGACAAGGGCTCGACACTTGGCTGGGCAGCGGACGAATGCAGAAGGGGCTGCACAACATCACTTCAACGAAATCAAGGCAAGATGGTCTCCGAATGTAGTCACCTCTGGCTAAAACTATTTCTTAAAAGCGCCTAATAATTCCGAGTATCTTTGTTTTCGTCGCTATGCAGACGGACGACTCCACATGGTCGTCACTGACCGCAATGGAGGGGTGATCGATCAAGGGACTGTTTATGATGCGGGACTGATTTCACAGTACACCCCTGAACCGCAAAAGCAGTTCAGGGGTGCAATCGTCCGCGAGGTGCGAACACCGCCTGCTGCGTCCATTGATGGAGCGGGCCAAACACTTGCCCCACAGGTAGGCCAGCCGGATCAAGCGGGAGTGGTCCCTCGCCAAACTGGTCAAACCAACGATAACCAGAAGGGGTTGAAGAGTCAATCCGTATTCAGCGCCCCCATCCAGCCCTCACGGCTGGCGCAGATCGATCTATTCACCAATCAACCCGTTCCAGAGGGCAGGGTTTTCGGACGACGCGAAGAGGTGGAAGTGGCAGCTCTGGAGAGGGCCCGCTACCAAGAAGCCATCGCTGCAGACAAGACGAAAGCTACCGATCAGCACAAGGCGGCGCTCGCAGCAGCTCGGCGTATTACCGCCGACATCTTCAAGGGGCAGGGCCTACTGTTTACTCCCCAGGAAATGGCTGGAGAGGTCCATGCGATGCTGGTCAAACTGGACATGTATGTATTCAAGACCTAAGTAAATTAATGAATCTTGAAGGGGCGGAAAAAGGACGGCGGAACCGGCGACTTGTTTGCCCAACCGTCCGCCTCTGCAGATGGAGGCCAGGAGTGGCTGGTCTTTGGCTCAGAAACGGGCACGCTCGGGATTCCGAGGGCGAAGATGCCACAATTGAGAGTCGAGGCGCGTGGAGCATTGACTCAATTCTTGCTGGCGAAAGGCATTACAACCACGGTCAGAATGTCATCTTCCGCCGAAGGGCCTAGCTGATTCATTCGAATCGAGGAAATCTGAGTTTGCCGCGCTCAAAGAGGTTTACGACACCAATATTCGAAACATTGCTGCATCCTTGCCTGCCACGACGACCGTTCTTGCTGCGCTCAAAGGGGCAAAGCGCACGGTGGCAAAGCTTGCGGCAAAGTGGGAGAAATTCATGGCGGATGCATTCAACCCTGACACCCCTCCGAATTTGGCCGCCGAATAGCGGCGGAAAGCCGAGACGGCAATCTAGCGGCGAAAGAGAGTGATCTCGTCAAGCAGATGGGTATTCCCGAAAGATATTGGCCAGAGGCCTTAAATATTGCTGGACTCGACCCCGCTTCCCCTGGCCATAAATTGTTCGAGAAGGCCCGCTCTCCAACGGTTTCCCCTGAAAAACTCGGTGAGCTAATCGCCCAAATGTCAGCCCTCTACGGAGCTGCAAAAGAGGCTCACCTTGCTCGAACCAAAGCCACAAACTCGGCTAATCCGAGAGCCTTGACTCCGGGCTCTTCGGGTGATGGAGCAGGGGCAGGCGACGGAGTGAGAGAGAACATCTCTCCGACAGGGGCGACAATGAAAGGGTATCCTTCTTCGACAAAAATGGGCACCCCGTCTTCGTCTCGAAACAGCGAGGCGGAGGGGGGTAACGACGACACAATCACGACAAAAGAAAATACGTCGGAGCGGACCAATGCGCAACAGCAATCACGTTCTGAGGATCTTTTCTTAGGTCTTGCAAAAGGCGAGAATGCGCAGAAAATTCCTGCAAATGACCAACGCACCAATAGACTGGGACAGCCTGCACAGGTTCCTGGCGGGGATACCCCTTCAGGCTCTCCTCAATCTGGCCATGCGCAAAGGGATGCTGGAGCTGGAGATGCGCAAGATTGCGCAAATCCTGGAGCGGCAACTCCAGCCAGACAGCCAGGAGGCGTGGGATGCAGCGGTAGCGGACGGCGAAATGGAGGATCGCGCCCAAATGACAGCGGGATGGTTGCGGAGCCAACACCCTCAAGCGTGGGAGCGGATCAAGGAGGTGGCACTGAGGCTAAGCCAGGGCAATCTGACCGAAGCGGATCTCAGCAGGATCGACGGGAATCCGAACCTGTCGGCGGAGACGCCCGAGGAGATCGCGGAAGCATGGAGCGAGTGGGCGATGGACGAAGCCGACCACCGCTAGGTTCTCCTGAGCGAAACTTCCGGATCAATGACGGTTTCAACGGGGCCGCTCTGGTGAGAGAGCGGAGAGCTGGAAGACTGGCACGATGAAATGAGGAGGTTTGTTAGCTTCAACGGGGCCGCTCTGGTG